>JAHDCK010000287.1 GCA_020629915.1 Saprospiraceae bacterium | reverse complement strand
ACTATCTGCTTTTGTGGTGTGTTTTGATTTTAACAAAGAAGGAACATTTTCTATCCAGAACAATGGAGATAAATCGGGTTGACATTCTATTAGATGATGAAAGGTTATAATTTCACAAGTTGCTCGGTTAATTTTTTCATTTGTGGTAGAATCATAAAGATGAATTTTTAAAACAACATTTGGATAAACATTGTTATCGGAGCCGTTGAAAAAGTAAAAAAAAGCAGTTAAAAAAAAGGTCGAAATAGTCATGGAGATTGCTCTGGATTTAGTTCATATTTAATCTTCTTTCACTCAAAAATAGCCGTTTCTTTCGGATAAATCTGCCATTTTTTGAAAAAATGGCAGATTTTACCATTGGAAACCAAATGAAATCATTTATCATCTCAATTTTAAGAATGATAAAAAAATAAGTTATTATTTTATCATTCCTTAAGTTACTTTTGCAGTGCAAAAAATAACCAATGTCAAATTTCTATCCATTAAAAATAACAGAAGTCAAACGCGAAACCCCGGAGTGCGTTTCCGTACAATTTGAGGTGCCCGAAGACCTGAAAGAAACTTTTCAGTATCAGGCCGGGCAATACCTGACTTTAAAAACAGAAATCGAAGGTGAAGAAATTCGCCGTTCTTATTCCCTGTGCAGCAGTCCGGTGGAGGACGAATGGCGCGTTGCTGTCAAGCAGGTGGAAGGCGGAAAATTTTCCACTTTTGCCAATCAGCAATTAAAGGCCGGGGACACGCTAGAATCCATGCCGCCGATGGGAAATTTTACGACAAATATTAATAAAAACAATAATAAAAAATACCTTGGGTTCGCAGCGGGAAGTGGAATTACTCCGGTGATTTCTATTATAAAAACCGTTTTGGAATCCGAGCCTGAGAGTCACTTCACTTTATTTTATGGCAATAAAGAATTTGAAACCATTATTTTTAGAGAGGAAATTGAAGCCCTTAAAAATCGCTTCATCGGTCGCATTAGTGTGTATCATATTTTAAGTAGGGAGATGCAGGGCGTGGATTTGTTTTATGGTAGAATGGACAAGGAGAAATGCCAACAGTTTTGCGAAAAACTAATAGATGTTTCTACAATGAGTGAGGCGTTTATCTGTGGGCCAGAAGAAATGATATTTGCGATCAAAGATGGACTTGAAGCAGAAGGCATGGATAAAAATCATATTCATTTTGAATTGTTTACTTCTCCTGCCGGAAAACTGGGACAAAAAACCGAAACAACCAAACGCGAATTTGATCCAACTAAAGAAAGCAAGGTGACGATTCAATTAGATGGAAATATATATGATTTTACATTAGGGTATGGCGGAAAAAATATTTTGGATGCGGCCTTGAAAAACGGAGCGGATTTGCCTTTTGCCTGCAAGGGTGGCGTATGTTGTACTTGTCGGGCGAAGCTGGAAGAAGGCGAAGTGGATATGGATGTGAATTATGCTCTGGAACCGGAGGAAGTGGAAGCGGGGTTTATTCTGACTTGTCAATCCCATCCGAGGACGGAGAAGATTCGGGTTAATTTTGATGAGAAATAGATACCAAGATCAAGTGCAAGTGTCAAGATCAAGTTCAAAGCAGGGCGTGGATTTTTATTTTATAAAAATCTCTTGCACTTTAACTTGAATTACGTCGCGCTCGTCAATTGATCTTGATACTTGAACTTGAACTTAAAAATGAATTTTATACACATAGGAAAAACATTAAAGGCACATGGTATCAAAGGCGAACTCAAATTTGCCCTGGAAGAACTATATCTGCCCATCGCTGACGCCTTAAATATTGTATTTTTAGATATAAATGATGCTAAGATACCTTATTTTGTAGAACAAGTTGCACTAGGTAAAAACAGTCGATTAAAATTGGAAGACATCATCGACCGCACCCAGGCAGAAAAGTTAGAATTTAAAAAAATATATTTAAGAGAAGAAGATTTAGAACCCGTCAAACCTTTTTTGCCCGAAGTGGAAACCCTCCAATACGAATACCTGATTGGTTACCAGTTACAAGATTCTGAGCTGGGTATGCTGGGTGAAATTTTAGCCGTAGAAGAATTTCCACAACAGGAAATGGCCATCCTTCAGCATAATGGAAAAGAGGTGATGATCCCGCTACACGAATCCCTGATTGTAAAAGAAGATAAAGAAGCAAAAATTATCGAACTGGATTTGCCGGAAGGCTTGTTGGATTTATAGGTTTTTGTTATACGTTATTAATCTTTATAGACCTCCCCGAATGGTTTTCCTAACTTTGGAAAAATTACATTTAAATTATAAAATCCACCGAAACCGGAATATTTTTTGCTACATTATTCTCATTTGTGACAGTTTATCTTTGAAAATTAGAAAAAAGTCCTTATATTTAATTCTAACAACAGATAATTACAGAAAACACCCGAACATCCAAAACATGAAATTATTCAAGTTCAGGCTCATGGATATTAATTCCTACAAGTTCTCTTTAGTAGGAATTGCTGCTGATGGCAAAGATGCTGCATTGAGAGTAATCAAAAAAGATTATCAGGAATGCGTAGTACTGCGAGTAGAAGAAGTACAAAATGTCGGGACAGTTCCTTCTGGACCACGTTCAGGTCAGCAGTTTCCTCAATAATTCCTTCGTTATTTTTTTCCCTTTCGACAATTTTTTAATGTGTTCAAAACTCACTTTGTAGTGACATCCGGATTGCCAATTGGAGCATCCGTAGGCGGTTTTTCCTTTGATGATTTTCCCAATTCCGCACTTCGGGCAATTAAAATCCCTAGAGGCTGCCTTTTCCATTTTTGGAATCAATTGCACTTCAAAATCCTTGTTTAAAATAACTTTTCCTTCTATCTTTTTATTTTTATAATTAAAATTTTTCAAATTTGTAGTGCCGCCTTTAGTTGCAATGCGCATCACTTGCTTTTCAGTCAGTTTTTTGTCATATACAATAAAAGGTATTTTGAAGGTGCAACCGGATTTCCATTGGCTGCATCCATAAGCTGTTTTTCCCTTGAGCAATTTTCCGTTTTGACATTTTGGGCAAGTCAATTCTTCCGGGCGGGCAACTTTATTTTGCGCCTTAGGTTGTGGACGTTTTTTAGGAAAAATTTTTCTTCCCGGAGCAGGTTGAATTCTTTGCCCGGAAGAAGCAGACATGACTTCATTCGTAATTTGTTTTACCATCTCCTGCATCTCCTTGATGAAAACAGACGCTTTATATTCTCCTTTTTCAATTTGCCGCAGCTTGGCCTCCCATTGTCCGGTTAGCTCCGGAGATTTCAATAAATCATTTTTTATTATTTGAATTAACTGTATGCCAATGTCCGTAGGAACTAAACTCTTTTTTTGTTTTTTTATATAATTTCTTTTAAAAAGTATATTGATGATAGCCGCACGGGTGGAAGGTCGCCCGATGCCATTCGCCTTCATCAGTTCCCGTAGTTTTTCATCATCTACTTGCTTGCCTGCCGTTTCCATCGCCCGGAGCAAAGTCGCTTCTGTGTAATACCTCGGAGGTTTAGTTTGCTTTTCTTCCAGGAAAGGATCGTGGGGGCCGGATTCGCCTGTTTTAAATTCTGGGAGAATAACTTCTTCCTTACCTTTATTTTTTGTTTTATTAGAATTATTTTTATTTGAATGAGGATATAAAACCCGCCAGCCAGGTTCGAGAATTTGCTTACCCGTTGCCTTGAATTTTAAATCCTTCCCCGGTTCGTATTCTACTGCACCAATCACGGTTGTATTCGCCACCAAACTCGGAGGATAAAAATTGGCAATAAACCTTCTTGCAATTAAATCGTATATTTTATTTTCCGTTGCACTCAATCCCGAAGGCGAAACTCCGGTAGGGATGATAGCGTGGTGATCCGTTACCTTGGCATTATTAAAAATGCGACTGGATTTTGTTATAGGGTTTTGCAAGAGAGGGGATACAAAATTTTGATAAGTAGTCATCTTTTGCAGGATGCCTTTGATCTTCGGGTGCATATCTGTTGGCAGGTAAGTGGTATCAACTCGCGGGTAAGTAATGATTTTTCTTTCATATAATTTTTGTGCAATGCTCAGGGTTTGGCTGGCCGACAGTCCAAGTTTTTTATTCGCTTCCACTTGCAAAGCCGTCAGGTCAAACAAACGAGGCGAAAACTCCTTACCCTGCTTCTTGTCATAAGAAACTATTTTAAATATTTTTCCTTTAATTTTATCCAGCAGGTCACTACCTTCTTCCTTCTTGAAAAACTTTCCTTTTTCACTATTAAAAGTCACCTTGCGATACACCGTTTTCAACTCCCAGTATGTCTCCGGCTTGAAGTTGACAATTTCTAAATGCCGCTTGACGATCATAGCGAGTGTAGGCGTCTGCACCCGCCCGATAGAGAGTAACTGTTTCCCAGAACTATATTTTAATGTATATAATCTTGTTGCATTCATTCCCAGCATCCAGTCACCCAATGCTCTGGAAACACCCGCTCGAAAAAGCGTATCGTATTGGCTGGCATTTTTTAGATTCTGAAATCCCTTGGTCAGCGCCTCCTTCGTAAGGGAAGAAACCCAAAGCCGCTGCACAGGTTTTTTACATTTGGCATGTTGCATCACCCAGCGTTGGATGAGTTCGCCTTCCTGTCCGGCATCCCCGCAGTTGATAATAACTGTTGCTTTTTTAAATAAGGATTTTATGATTTTGAATTGTTGAGAAATGCCTTTTCTTCTTATAAGTTTTATTTCAAATTTTTCTGGAAGCATCGGGAGTGTATTCAGGTTCCACTTCTTCCATTCGGGTCGATATTCATCCGGTTGCTTTAAGGTACACAAATGACCAAATGTCCAGGTAACTGCATAGCCATTCCCTTCGAGATACCCTTCCCGTTTCGTTCTCGCTCCAACTATCTTTGCAATTTCTCTGGCTACACTCGGCTTCTCTGCTATACAAACTTTCATTATTATATTTTTTTACATTCCACACTCCACATTCTAATTTCTACATTAAAAAAAAAATCAAACCCACCCAAACAATTGAGCCATTTTTATGGCTTCCGCTTTATTACTGATTTTTATTTTTCCGGTCATGATAGCAAGAACAGCGTTGGCCTCTTGGCGATAAACTTCGACGAATATTTGTTCCTCGGCTGTGATGATACAGTTCGGCTCGCCAGTTAATCCTTCCTGTGCTGTAGCTTCTTCATCTTTTGCAATCAAGGTGAAATTTCCTCCGGGCGTTCCATTTATTTTAAAATGAAATATAGAAGAAACATTTTTTAGCATCCCTTTGGGAATCCGGTGAGGAATACTTAGAAGAATTTCGCGAGCTGTTTCGTCGCTCCAGGTTTTTTCACTCATTTACAATTTAGAATTGAGCCAGTTTAGGGTGAAATCAAAAACCTGTTGTTGCTCTGGCTCGTTGTGAATTTCGTGGTACAACTCCGGCCAGATTTTCAGGGTGATGTCGCCTTGTCCTTTTTCAGCAAAAAGTTTTGTTCCTTCGGGGGAAGTAATTTGATCCTTTTCACCGTGCATGACTAAAGCAGGTATATTTATTTTACTTATGTTTTCTAATGCCCATTTGCCCCGTTCCAGCGTAGCCAGTCCAAGCTCGGAAGAAACCTTATCGTGAACTAATGGATCTTTTACATATTTTTCTACTACAGATTTGTCTCTTGAAATATGCTCGACGACCAGGCCGTTGGGTTGAGCAAAAGAAGGTTTGATATTTCGCATGAGCTTGCCGAGGAAAAGCAAAAAAGCGGAAGGTTCAAAAGCCAGTTTTAGAGCTGGCCCTGTAGCAATAACGCCTTTGATTTCCGGCTGGCGAACGAGGAGATAATTCAGAACGATATTTCCGCCAAGGCTGTGGCCGTACAAAAAGACGGGTGCATCCGGGTAGCGATTAGTGGCTTCCTGCCGGAGCTGATCGACTTCTTTTAGCAAGTCTTCGTAGGATGGAATATGCCCTTTCGGCCCACCGGATTGTCCGTGACCCCGATGGTCATTTCCTAGCAGCGCAAAACCATTTTTATTTAAAAAAGCTCCCAGGTGATCGTAGCGATTGATGTGTTCTCCCAGACCGTGTACCAGAAGGACAACGGCTTTTGGATTATCAGTATCCCAGGATTTTGCATATATGTTTATGCCATCTGATGTTTTCCAGTTAAATTCAGACATAATTTTTTATATAATTTTTTATAATTTTTATTCTTTATTAATGTACTATTCCTTAAAATCAACCCGCTTATGAGAACCATCACAAAAAGGT
>JAHDCK010000286.1 GCA_020629915.1 Saprospiraceae bacterium | reverse complement strand
TCAATAAACCGCCTATCCAAACTCCTCCAACAACTCCCTCAAAACCAACTGCAACTTAGGCGCAGCCTCCTCCGCCACTTTGATCACTTCCTCCACAGTAGCCGGAGGAATCTCCTCATAGGGATTCGCTACATTAGTCACAATAGAAAAAACCGTAACCGGCAAACCCATGTGTCGGGCTACCAACACTTCTGGTACAGTGGACATCCCGATGACATCCGCCCCAATCCGATGAAAATAAAGATACTCGGCAGGGGTTTCTAAGTTGGGGCCCTGAAGACAAAGATAAACGCCCTCGCTGGCAGCAATGCCATTCGCCTTTGCAATGGCAATAGCTTTTTGATTGATTTTTCTGTTATACGTATGAATCATATCCGGGAACCTGGGTCCCAGGCGTTCATCGTTTTCGCCGCGCAGTGGATTGTCTGGTAGCAAATTGATGTGATCGCGGATAAGGACAATTTCACCTGCTTGCAAATTTGGATTCACGCCGCCTGTTGCATTGGACAAAAACAAATGTTTTATATTCAATAATTTTAAAACCCTAATAGGAAAAGTAATTTCCTTAGCGGAATAACCTTCGTAGTAATGAAAGCGTCCGGCCATTGCAACGACTTTAGATTTGCCCAATGTTCCAAAGATCAATTCTCCCCGATGGCTTTCTACGGTTGCCTGAGGAAAATGAGGAATATTTTTATAAGAAATTTTACATTTTACCTTTATGTCATCTACGAGACCACTTAGACCGGTTCCAAGGACGATGCCGAAGTCAGGCTGGAATGAAGTTTGATTTTTTATATAAGAAATTGTTTCTTGTAAGTTTTCGTATAGCATTAAAAAATATTTGTCATTTCGAGCGATAGCGAGAAATCTTGTCTGAGAAATAAAAACTGTATTTCTGACGAACCTTCAATGCAATAACAGGGAGATGCTGTTTGCTGCTTTTGGGGAAAGATTCCCAACTCAGTAAAAAATTTTATATAAAAAACTACGATTTAAAATCCATTAAGTATTGAATAATCTCCTCTTCAAATATATATTGTTCTTCAAATAAGAATTTAACCTGAATAGGAAGCGAATACAAAGGGAGCTTTTCCTCAATAAAAAATTTACGATGCGAGTCTAATCGCATGGCATCTTTCTCTGTTGTAATAATCACCTTGTTGTCGGATTTAATAAAATCGTATGCTTTTTTTATTTTAGAAATGTCTTCCTTGGTGAAATTGTGGTGATCCGCAAATTCCAAAGTATGTACACTTCCTACGCGTTCTTCCAAATATTTTACCAAGGGCTCCGGATGTGCAATCCCACAAACCAGCAAGACATCGATTTTTTCACTCAGCTTAAACGTATAAGCCGGGTTGAAGCTATAATAAGGATTGTAATATTTATAATAAGTAAAATAAACTTTCTGATGAGGAAGCGGTTGTAGTTTTTCGATCCACTTCTGACGATCTGCTTCCGTTATATCCGGCGGACATTTGGTCACGATGATTTTATCTGCGCGCTGATAACCTGCCCGCCATTCCCGCAATCGCCCGGAAGGCAGCAAGTGATCCTCAAAGAAAGGTTTCTGATAAGTCGTCAGGAGAATATTCATCCCGGCATCAATGGAGCGATGCTGATAAGCATCATCCAAAAGAATGGCTTTGGTATGTGGCTGGGCTTTGATCAAATGCGGAACGGCAAAAATCCGATCCTCAGAAACCGCTACCAAAACATCCGGGTATTTGCGCTTGAACAGCAAGGGCTCATCACCGACTTGCTCGGCAGCATGATTTGGATGAACTAAAGAAAAGCCCTTAGTCTTCCTTCGATAGCCCCGACTAATCGTAGCAATTTGTATATAATCTTTTAAAAATTGTATTAAAAATTCCGTGTGTGGTGTTTTACCAGTACCGCCTGTGGAGAGATTGCCAACACCAATGACTGGCACATCAAATTCAATGCTCTTTAATATTTCATTATTATATAAAAAATTTCTAAACTGGACACCAAGACCGTAAAGAAGAGAAAAAGGAGCCAATAAAATTTTTATAAAATTATCCAATATGTGAAATTAGGTTTCGCTTTTACAATAGAAGCGGCCGTTGATAACCCAATCACCGTGTTTTTCAGAAGTCCATTCATGGGAAAACTCCAGCCATTCTTTTAATTTAAAATCTGCTGCATTGTACAACCAAAGATGATGACCTACGAGGTCATCCCGATTGATCAAGCTCCAAAAATTCTGAACGATATTTTGATTGGCTTTTATCGCCTCCGCAATCTTTTTTTCCATTCCCTCAAAATATTTAACAGAAGCACTTGTAAAATATTCCTTCAGGGAAGTCTCCGGATCCATCAAATCTATCATCCTTGGATGCAACTCATACAATAACTCATTAACCGATTCACTGACGTGTTTGTTCAGCGCGCGGTGTCCGGCTTCCATTCCCGTGTTGCTCACATTGTCCTGTGTCAATAGAACAGTCAACACGCCCATGAACCCCGGAACGATGGATTGCTCGAAGTAAGGAACGGTCATGGGCTTGAGGGAGGTCCCCCAGGAACCCACTTCTTTTGGAATGCGGATGCGCTGCCCTTCGGTCACATTGCCGGCCTTGAGATTGCCGTGACTGCCGGGAGAAAATTTAAAAGTCGCCTCTCCCGATAAACGAAAATCTTTGGTGATGCGCATACCTTCGCCATCTACTTTGAAGAAGATGACCCAGAGGTAAGGTTTACTGATGCCGCGGTGGCCTTTTTTTTGATGATCCAGCGTTTCGAGCTGAACCAGCATTTCTTTTTCTTTCATTTTGTCTATACTACTGAACGTGGTGAAACCACAAATATACAAATTTGTAATGGATAGAATTATTTTCTTAGAACAACAAACTCCACACGCCGGTTTTTTTGTCTGCCTTCTGGTGTAGCATTAGTAGAAATCGGTAGGGTCTCTCCAAAACCGATAAACTGCAACCGCCGAGGCTGAATATCATTATATACTAAATAATCAAATACAGCCTTTGCACGTGCTGCCGACAATTTAAGGTTGTTTTCATCTGTCCCAACGTGATCCGTGTGTCCCCGGATTTCAATTTCCATATCCGGATAATTATTAAGTAGAGATGCTAATGCCTCCAATTCAATCAAAGATTCTTTGCGCAGAATCGCTTTATTAGTCTCAAAATAAATATGTTCTAATACGACTTTGTCCCCTATGTCAGGAACAACTAACCCTTCTGGTGGTCCGCTAAACAGGTAAAGGTCCGTATAGGTCTGATCAAATTCTTCTTCGTGTTTCTCCTCTTCCGCATCAATATTTGGCTCACAACTACAATCCCCTTTTTTAGTCATTTTAGTCAAACAAATATCATCCAGATAATAATAAGACGTATGTCGATCAACAAGCGAGACGGATTCTAAAACTGCTAGTGTATCGGTGTTTTTATTATCTTTAAAATTTCCAATTATTAAAAATCGCTCATTGCCGTTAGCCGTGTATTCTGTTTGCAATTCGGTCCACACGGTTTTATCTTTTATAAAACTATCCCCAAAAGTCATGGGAATATAATCCACATTAAGTTTGGTAAAGAAAGGCGTTTTAATCTTATCCGGGTGGAATGCAGCTCCTAATTCCTTGATAGCTAAACCGGCAGTATCCGCCAGACTCACATAAAAAGTCAAACAATAAGTCTGATCTTTCAATAGGGGCATAGCGAGTTCACCCTGCACATATTCCCGATAATCATCATTATAAAAGGTATAAATTCCGGCATATCCTTCTCCTTCCTTACAAACCTGGTGACCAAAAAAATTCGAAGGCGTCTGAACGACGTCGGTAGGATATTTTTGTTTACAATTTTTATAAAAATCTGTTGTTCCCTGGTTAGGCGTATCCCAGAACTTAACGCAGTGAAACTGACTGTAAGCATCCGGGCAACAATTCTGTGTTTCAAATCCGGGATTAATAACCAGATTTTGACTCAACAACGGAGTAGTCAGAAGAAATAGAAGCACCAACAATTTAAATTTGCCAAACATCTGCTTAAAACTTTCGTCTCATGGGTTAGAAGAAAACGAATTATCTCTTTGGGTTATTTTAAAACAAAGAAAACCTGTTCTATTTTTGTTACAAAATATAGCGGGTTTTGTTTCATTTTTCAACGCATTTCCGGCTTTTTCATTCAAATTTTCTCAAATTTTTTTAAAATGAGGCTAAAAACCAACATTCCCGTAACAGAAATTGCTAAAATCATCCAAGCAAAGGCCATTGGCCATACTGATTTAATGGTCAATGGGATCAATGAAATCCACAAGGTAGAAACCGGAAACCTAACTTTTGTAGATGTAGAAAAATATTTTTCAAAATCTCTAAATTCAGCGGCCAGCGTTATCATTCTAAACAAAGAAGTGCCTTGCCCGGAAGGAAAATGCCTTCTCCTTCACCCGGAGCCTTTCGAAGCGTACAATTTTTTAACTAAAAAATACCGCCCGGTAAAAGCCTGGACAGAAACCATTAGCGGGACAGCCAAAATCCACCCCAGTACGATTATCGAACCCAATGTCGTCATTGGTCATGATGTCACCATCGGAGAAAATTGCTTGATTCACCCCAATGTTACCATCTATAATAATGTGTCGATTGGCAACAACGTCATTATTCATTCTGGTTCGGTTATCGGCGGAGATGCTTTTTATTATAAAACGAAACCAGAGGGTTTTGAAAAATGGCATTCCTGCGGGGAAGTCATTATTGAAGATGATGTGGAAATTGGTGCTTGCTGTACGATTGATAAAGGCGTATCAGGGAAAACGAGAATTGGTAAGGGAACAAAAATTGACAATCAGGTACACCTGGGGCACGGTGTTGAAATCGGAGAGCGATGCGTGATTGCTGCTCAGGTTGGGATAGCAGGGAAGACAATCGTGGAAGATGGCGTGACCATTTACGGGCAGGCCGGATTGTCAAAATCACTTCGCATAGGCAAAAGCGCAACAATTTTGGCCCAGTCGGGCATATCCAAATCACTGGAAGGAGGGAAAACCTACTTCGGTTACCCCGCAGGAGAAATTCGAACTGTCTATCGGGAATTAGCGGCACTTCGCCAATTACCGGATGTTCTAAAAAAATTAAAAAATATATTAAAATAACTTCCCTTGAACGGGATCTGGCAGGAGTTTAAAGGATTGGCGGTGATGAATCGTCGCTCCATGCCCCTGAATTGCTTTCCGGTGAGCAATAGTTGGATAACCTTTATTGGTATTCCAGCTATAATGCGGAAATTTTAAATGCAGTTTTTCCATATATTCATCCCGGTGTGTTTTAGCTAGAATCGAGGCGGCAGCAATGGAAGCATATTTTCCATCGCCTTTGATGATACATTCGTGGGGAATGCCGGGAACGGGCTTGAAGCGATTGCCGTCAATCAACAAAAACTCCGGTTTCGTTTTTAGTTTTTTGACCGCTTGCTGCATTCCAAAAATAGAGGCATTTAGAATATTAATTTCATCTATTTTTTGGGGTGGAATAGAAACAACAGCCCAGGAAAGGGCTTCTTTTTCAACAATAATCCTCAGTTCATTTCTTTGCGCTTCTGTTAGTTTTTTAGAATCATCCAACAAAGTATTTTTAAAATCCTTAGGTAGGATAACGGCCGCAGCGTAAACCGGTCCGGCGAGACAACCCCGGCCTGCTTCGTCGCAGCCTGCTTCTGTTTTATCTGAATGTAAATAAGGTAAAAGCATGACCCAAATGTAGGCAATTTGTAGAAAAATTAGATTTTTTTTAGAAAAGCTTGAATTATTGTAAAGTTTACACTAACTTTGAATAGTCATAAGTAAAATACCCAAAAGGCACCTGAACTTTTGGATAAAAATACCCTGATGATTTATTCATCAGATTTGGTTAGGGCTGAGGTAGTACATTGTACTACCTCTTTTTTATTTTAAGCAACTAAGGGATGAGAAAATAATAAAGTACACAAATATACTTGTTCTTTTTTACCTAGGCGGCGTTAAAAAGCCTCGCCGATGCCCTGCATCGCCTGCGTTTTTTGCCTTGCCAATCTAAAAAATAACTTCGCCTATTTTGTATACTTTATTTTTCCCTCATCCCTAATCAAAATAAACCGACAAAAATTTCGAGGATTTTTTGTCCTCCTAGCTCGGTGTTTCTTGTCAGGCGAGACGCCTGACAAGGCATATTCGCCCTGTTAGGCGCCTCGCCTGACGGAAACCCGAACTAGAATGCTTAGCAAAATCCACATTCTATTTGT
>JAHDCK010000285.1 GCA_020629915.1 Saprospiraceae bacterium | reverse complement strand
TGGTTCAATGGTTCAATGGTTCAATGGTTCAATGGTTCAATGGTTCAATGGTTCAGTATTCTAGTAACAAATATATTAATTAAAATATTGTATTATTGAACCATTTTTAAAAAACAGGACAGATTTTTACGTTTTGTGGGGATTTTACTTTTTTGATGGTATACACTAAAGCGACCTCTGGTCCTCCGCGGCGCTGAGTAGCTGCTACAAAAGGAGAAGTATTAATATCATAACTCAAACCCAATTGAAAATCCCGAAACTCTGCGCCGAGTTTGACGATAAATGCATCGTTGAGTCGATTAAATGCCCCAATGCGCAAAGCCATTTCTTTTGAAGGTTGTGTATTGAAATAAAACCGGGCATTGACTCCTATGACAAATTCAGAAGCCAACTCTTCCAGCGTTCCCTGCTCCTGATAAAGGAGTGCCGGCATTAAATCCCATCTGGAATGCACTTTAAAAACACCCGTGATATAATGGACTAACCGATGTGGCAATTTCACCTCATCATCTTCCAGAAAACTGTAATTGGGTGTATTGACATGATACAAAGCTGTTCCAATATTAAAATAAAAGCGATCACTTTTTCTGTAAAATAAATTTACCCCACCACTTACATCCGGGTAAATAATATTCGTTTTAGAAAATTGCTCTCCGGTAGAACGATTTGGATCATATATGTCTCCATTATATTGATTATCAAAAGACAGGTTGGTAAAGTTAAAGGAACGCTGTCCCATTCCAGCCTGAAATCCCGCAGAAAGAAAAAGAGTAGAATGCAGCTGAACAGCATAAGCTAAAGATGCATTAATCTGCATATTACTTAATTCTGACTTCCCGGCCTTATCATAATTCAATACCAGACCTCCGGCCAAAACTCCTTTCTTTATTTTCCCTTCCAGCAATTTGGACTCTGCTGAGGCGGATAGAGCCATATAGGGAACTACCGGAATCCACTGAGTCTTGTGATGAGTGGCAAACCGAATATCTCCATTAAACAAACCCGTCAGAGCGGGATTGTGGTGGAGGGTAGCTGTTTCAAAATGCGAAAAGTGCATATCCTGCCCGTTTGTTTTTATACTAAAAACAAAACAAATAAAGATCAATATGCAGTAGCACTTATTCATTTATTTTATAATTGTAATATCTCCTCTTTTAAAATAATCTTCTCCGTTAAAACATTTTATATGCAAATAATAACTATACACATCTGGCGGAAGCGGTTTGCCTGCAAAGGTTCCATCCCAACCCTCATCTAATGAATTTGTTTCAAATATTTTATTGCCCCATTTATTATAAATCATCATCTGCACTTCATTCACGGCATTGCCCCTAACGTACAAGACATCATTCATACCATCTCCGTTTGGTGTAAAGGCATCCGGAACGAAGAGGTAGGGTTCTCCACAGGAAAAATCCTTTACGACAATAAAGACAGCCCCCAGATTTACACAACCATACTCATCACGAACCGTCAGGTTATAAGTCGTATTTTCGAGAGGAGCAACCGTTGGATTATGAATAGTATTCCCAAATAAAGTGGATTCCTCTGACCAGAAATAGGTGTAATTGGGATCGTAGGTTGCCAATAACTGCAATTCATCACCAGGATAAATACTATCATTTTGTATATTAATTTCCAATGGAGGAGCAATAGCAGAAACATCTATAAAAACAGAATCTTCAGTCTCACATCCATATTGGTTAGCTGCCCGAACGTGGTAAACTACCGGGTCAAACGGAGCTACGGTAATAACTGATTGAGTCG
This sequence comes from Saprospiraceae bacterium, assembly GCA_020629915.1. Classification (GTDB taxonomy): domain Bacteria; phylum Bacteroidota; class Bacteroidia; order Chitinophagales; family Saprospiraceae; genus JAHDCK01. Next base: position 4,499 of record JAHDCK010000285.1, on the reverse strand, counting down.
TATCGCTCAATATTTCACCGTTCTCGGAAGACCATAAGATAGACAACTGATGATCCGGATCGAGATTGGTCAACATGACCTGGGTGGTATCTCCCCGGCAAAGCTGATCATCATCGCCGGTAAGAATATTAACGACATTTTCGGTAATTTCAAATGACTCTGTTGCAGAACAATCATAAGCATCTATTGCCCGTACGAAAACTGTCTGGGTGCCTTCTACAAGGACTGTAGCTGTATAACTTCCAAATTGAAATATATCATCAAATTCCATATCATTAGCCCACTCATAATTGACAGCTTGAGGACTAGTCGCCCAAACGTCCACCTCATGAGCACAAACACTTGTATCTCCAACGGTCATTAGTTCAACTGAAGGTGGAACATGGATTTCCACAGGTTGTTCCAGCATACAGGTGTCACCCAATTCATTTAGGATAGTCACGTAAAATATTTGGCTGGAATCTGCCAGAATAACTGGACTAACCTCGTTAGGATTGGGAAACTGATCATTGGGACTCCAGGTGTATTGAAAATCTGTACTTCCGTTTTCATTTAAAACAAAATTCGTCCCTTCACAAATATTTTCCGGTGCATCAAGGTTCAAAGTAATCATCGGAATATCCAGATTTTTTACCACCGTATCTGCACACCCCTGACCATTGACAGCAATCAAACGCACTTCCATTTCTCCTGTGGTAGAATTATAAAAGGGTTCTTCCAAAAAACTCGTAATATCATTATTGAACAACCATTCGTACCCTAGTATATTAGAATAATCATCATTTGAAGTATTTTCAAACTGAAAACTCACAAAACCTGAGGAACAATTATCATAAGTAAAATCAAAATCTGCGGAAAGGGAGTCGTAGGTTACTGTGAGCGTTTTATAGGTAGAATCTCTGCAAAAAGGATTTTCTGTTTCTGCAATTAAAAGTGCGTTGTAATCATCAGGGGTGGGGTAAGTATGGTTCACAGTTGTATCAAAATCAACGGAGCCATTTTCTATCAGGAATGTCCCGTCATCAAATTCCCATTTAAAATCTTTTACAGGAATCCATCCATTCCCTTCACTTTTATTTTCAAATTCTACAGATAAAATAGGATCGCAAGTCTGGTTATCTACTTCAAATTTCGCAACGGGTACTTTTTGACAATCCCTTACGACAAAATGAAACTCCCGGCGCACAACGGAAATGATACCATTTCCCCCAAATTCATATACACTCAAACCAACCGCAAATTTCCCCTGGGTCTGAGGTGTGGCCGTAAGGATTCCATCCGAATTGATGCTAAGGGGATTTGCTCCACCCAACATATTATTGATATTATAAAATGGTCCGGCCCAGTTAATAGAATCATAGGGAGGTGCATCCACCGTAGTTGGCAAAGAAGGATAACCGCCCGCTAATGGATCTGAAAGTACATAGACTAAAAAATTATTATCCTCATCCGTGGCACTATGGTCAAATTCCATGGGTTGATTGACACAAAGCATATACGGTGGTACGCTATTAAACACGGCACTATTATTACAACCTAATAATGCAGGTTCTCGAATTTCAGTATAAAAAGTGAACCCGGTATTACTGGCATCAACGATATTGGTCACTCCTGGATCGCGGCAACACCGCTGATGAGATATGATATATCCACCGGAAGAAAAAGGAAGATTGGTCGTCGTGGTATAAACGGCTCTATGGATGCAAATGTCAGAGGGAACGCCGACACAACTAAATTGCACGGGCAGCATTTGTTCGGTAACATTATCAAAGGGAACTTCGAGGGTATCGACGACATTGTTATTAGCATCGAAAATGCCTATTTGGATAACCGGATCAAAATCCTGTCCGGGATTACCACAATCCCGGTAGAGGTGAACAGACAGTTCAAAGTTATTTCCCCCTAAACAACGATAGGTGATTTCCCCTCCAATGAGGTGATTCGCTTCCCCATTAGGAAGGTACAAGAGCAGTGAAATCGTTGTTAATAATATATATTTTATTAGCCTCATTAAAATTTGGCGTTTCCTACAATTTCATATTCTTATCCAAACGGCTAAAGATAGGTTTTTCCCTAAAATAACCCTAATCTTCCACCCGAAAAACAGCGGTTTTAACAGAAATAAAATCCGTTCCGTCGGGCATTGTTTTCTTTAGCATTAAAGCCTGAGCTTCTTTTGTTTCAAAAACATCTTTCATATTACGAATTTCCCCTACCGGAACGCTTCCATCATTCAGGGAATTTAACAGTTCATTTCCCATTTGTCGCCGAATAGACGCTTCGAGGATTTCATAGAGTTCCTGCCTGTTTTCCACTCGATTTTTATTGGTAGAAAACCGTTCATCCTGCACTAAATCCTGCAACCCAAGGCTATCACACAACCCTGCAAACTGCCGCTCTGTTCCGACAGCCAAAACAATAGCTTTCCCGTCTTTCGTCCTAAACATATCACCGTAGGGTGCGATATTCGGATGTTCCGTTCCCATCCGTTGCGGAATATGCCCGGCCACGAGCCAGTTGGTTGCCTGATTAGCCAGGGACGCAATGGCTGATTCCAGGAGAGAAGTCCAGACGAAACTTCCTTTGCCGGTTCGTTCTCTGTGAAGCAATGCCAGTAATATTCCTTCTTTTAGTTGGTGGGCCGCTAAGAGGTCGATCAGTGCTACCGGCATTTTGACCGGGTCGCCCTCTTTAGGTCCATTCATATATAAAAATCCTGCTTCGGCCTGTAAAACCACATCGAAGGCAGGTTTTTCGATTCCCTTGCCAAACGCATAGAGTTGCGCATAAATTAATTTTGGATTTATTTGTTTTAGAAAGGCGTAATCCATGCCCAGTTTTTGGGCAGAACTGTCTTTGAAATTGCTGATGACAATATCCGCATTTTTAATGAGGTTGTAAACCCCTTGTTTATCTTTTTCCTCGTTGAAATCCAGCAGATGGACTTCCTTATTCCAGTTGACACTACAATAATAAGCGGAGTACGCAGTATTTTTGGGTTCGGAGGGCAATTTCCATCGACGGGTGACATCTCCATCGGTGGTTTTATTTTCAATTTTAATCACCCTTGCTCCCAATTCTGCAAAAAACATACCGATTGCAGGACCAGCTAATACACTGGCGAGTTCGACGACGACGAGGTCTTTGAAGAAGGCATTTTGTATCATTTATTTTTTTTATAAAAATTTTTGATCCAATTTATCTGAATAATAAAGAATAGCTTTTTTATAGGATTGAATGCCAGGGTTGGAACTTGTTTCGGCAATAATCCGGAGCAAAAGATTCATTGCTTCCTGATGTTCCTTTAAATTGTATAAAGTCATCGCCTGAAATACTTTAAATTCAGCGTGGTCAGGAAAGTCTAGAATAGCTTTTTTAAAAATATGATTGGATTTACTGTATTCTCCTATGCAACGGTAAGTACTGCCCAGCCCAAGGTAGCATCCTTTTAGCTCTTCCCCTTCCAATCCAAGTTCTAATGCTTTTTCATATTTAGGCACGGCTTCCAATTCCCTTTCCATATTATCACAGAGCCAGGCATAATGATAAAAAATACTTCCCTGGTTGGGATATTCTATAATTAAAATTTTAAATATTTCTTCTGATTGAATATAATTTTGATCAGTGCGTAGTTGGATGGCCTTGGATAATTTTTTGATCATGGATTTTCAGAATTCACCTCTGCTTTTTTTTAGAAGGTAATCGAAAGTCACCGCCCTGTAGCGACACAATAGTTCCAATATTTTATATTAAAAAATATTATAAGAAAAGCAATCAATTAATATGATACCCCAAAGCAACGCCAATCAAAGTTATCCCGCCTTGTCCGACCTCCTCTCCTACGGTTCTGATATTAATCTCCCGACCAAGAGCAAGGTGCGCCTCTAAACTCAACCGTTTAGTAAACATATATAAATATCCTACTTCTACAGTTGGCTGAAAAACGATAATATTGGTAAAACCACTCAGAGGAACCTCATCATAATCTGTCCAGTCAATTTGAAGCCACCAAAAATCCGTCCTTGCTCCGGCGAAAAGACCTTCCTGCTTTTCCTTCCAGTAGGCCCGGAATCCCAAACCAGTACCAATGCCTTCTCCACGTTCATCATCATTCAAACCACTCCAGTCATTTCTTCGGGTCCGATTCAAGCCAAGGCGATAACTCAATTCATATCGATTACCTAGCTTCAAATCTACCTTGGCTGTTTGAATCCATCCGGCGGGATACCATTGGGCTTCTCCTTTTAGAGAATACCTCATTTTTTTCTTTTTGATGGCCTCTTCGGTTTCTGTCATACCGATTTGACCAAATGACAAGGAAAATATTCCAAAAAAAAGAATAATAGAAAATAAATATTTCATTTTTATATTGTGATGATTTATTATAATATATTTTCTTGTTTGTTCTCTTGGTGTTTGGTTTTTTATCTGGTTTTTCGGCGACTAAGCAAGTAAGTAACTGGACATAATAATGTTCAATTTAATTTGAAATGAGTTTT
>JAHDCK010000284.1 GCA_020629915.1 Saprospiraceae bacterium | reverse complement strand
AAATCAAAAACTCATTTCAAATTAAATTTAACATTATTATGTCCAGTTACTTATGCCGGTTCAGTTATTCAATTAATATTCTCATCCCTTCCGAGTGACTCGAAAATTCCGGCGCGTACATACACTGCATGGTTGTAATGCCATTGGAGAAATCGCCTTTGTGATTGGCTCGTAGGGGATACTCAAAAACATAAGTTCCCTGTGGTATATACGAAATGAAAAAATGTGTAGCGAGATCCTTGGTGCTTTCATAATAACCCAGACCGCCTTGCCATTTGTATCGGCTTAGGACATTGATGGGTTCTAAACCGGAAGCGCGCAGATCTTTCAAGTGGAGATATTCCATTGGTCTGTCGGCCCGGATTTCGATGCGGACGATGAGCTTATCGCCGGGATGTATCTTTGTTTCTTTTATAGATTTTAAAACAGGACCTTTGTCGGAATTTATTTCCTTGTATAATTCTTTTTTTATTTTTAATGGCGTTTCTTCAAAAATATCCACCTTGTCCATCTGCTCAAAATACTGCCAGTACATCGCACCCCAGGCTGGAACATTATTGGGATTATTTATAGAAATATTTCCCATGTCTGCCTGGATTTTTTCGGTTGGAAATTCCGTTTTAAAATATCCGGTACCGGGTTCTTTTTGAAATTTGCTCTGATCCAGTTTTTGACCTCCGAGGGAAATCTCCACCTCCTGATCATCTTCCAGCCAGTTGTCACCATTCATTAATAAGGCGTAAACGGCAGCAGCAGTTGCCTTAGTTGTTTTCCAGTGTGTCGTCTGTTTATTTTTGAGTAACCACAATTTCATATCGTCCACCGCCTGTGCGTCCTGAGTCACTTCCCCAAACACCTCAATCATCATGGCCTGTGTTTCAATAGGCAACTGATACCAGAAATAACCATAATTAAATTTCCAATATATTCCGAGTTCTTCATGGGTGAACGATCGTTCTTTGAGCGACTCCACAATGGCAATAGCTGGTTTTTTATCTCCGGCCCGATGCAATGCCAAGGCGATCATTCCTTCTGCGTAAATGCCTTTTCCTAGCCAATAGGTTTTAGATTGATTGATATAATATTCCCACATTTCTTTTACACTATCATTCATTTTTATAGTATAAAAAGAACGTGCATATAAATAGTGGATCATGTTTCTGGAAAGATGATCGTCTGAAAGTTTAGTTTTATTTTCCCGAACAAGTTTTAATAATTTTTGGTATTCTTCCAATGCCTGTGCATCGCAAAATTTTACAGCCTTATTTAAAAGAGTACTATTGGGCAAATCAATTCCGAGGTGCTGAAGGTGGCCCATGCTTTCCACCAGATATTGAGTAATGTACCTGCCAGGTTGTCCACCGGGAAACCAGGAGAAGCCACCATTAGAAGATTGCCGCTGTTCCAGCTTGGCAAAAATTTGTTTGGACTCCTTCGCCATTCTATTTAAATCAAATAAAAGTCCAATATTTTTTTTCTGGATTTCTTCATTCTGAGCCGCCAGCACCCAGGGCGTTTCTTCTAACAGAGCAGACTTGAGTTCGGCGTTTTTACTCAGGTTGCTTTTTAGCGCATCAGAATCTATATTTTTCCATTTTTCAAATACGTTTTTTATCTTTGGATGCTTATTAGCCACCGAACTCGCTAACGTATTGGCATAATACTTATTAAAAATTTGCTCCGTACATTCGTGTGGATACTCCATGAGGTAGGGGAGGGATTGCACGGCGTACCAGGCGGGATTGGAAGTAAATTCCAGTTTCAGACTGTGGTTTTTCAGGGTAGAAGATTGTCCCGATTTCTTCAATCCTTCAAAAACAAAATCCTTTTTTTCCTTGCCGCGGACGGCTAGTGGTTTGGTTTCGGTCACTAAAATTCTATCTGTCAAAACCGGAACGATATTCTCTTCTCCATCCGAAAATTTATCCGATTGAGCAATCACCTGAAATGCTACGGCAGGTACTTTTCCATCCGGCACTTTCAAATCCCAGGCCAATAAATCGGATTGTCCGGGTTTTGTTTTAAAAGAAATATTTGGTGATGTATTTTTAAATAAATTATCAATGGATTTTCTATTTGTAGCGTCGAATAGTTTTAGTATTGCATTTCCATTTATATTTTTATCCGAAAGATTACTCACCTTGGCAGTTAAAACGATGCGATCATTTTCCCTGAAAAATCTGGGGGCATTGGGCATGACCATCAGGTCTTTTTGGGTACGCACCTCGTTTTCTGTAAAAGCAAATTTCAAATCTTTTGTCAGTGCAAAACCCATAAATCTCCACTTAGTCAATGCTTCATTCATGGTAAATTTTAATATAATATTTCCATCTTCATCTGTTTTTAAATTCGGCATAAAGAAAACGGTTTCCTTGAGATTGGTTCGGATTTTTGGGGAAGGAGAATTAACAGGAGGCGGAGGTGGTGGTTCAGCCGTTCGGGGAGGTTCCATCTCTTCTCCCATAAAGTTGTCAAACGCTCTTTCCTGAAAACCAGCGATGGCATTTTTTTCCTCAGCTTGTTCCATAGCCAATCCCCCTTCCAGACCACCTGTGCGGCGTTTCATTCTAGGCTCCCTTATAGCCATTTTTTGTAAAATATTATATTTTAAAAAAAGCAATTCGGGCAAGGCTCTTCAATCAAAGGAATAACGTTTATTCCAATCCTGTTTGAGGTAAAGCTGATTCATAATATGAAAACTTCGTCCTCCATTTAAAACCCTTTGTGCGGCAAAATGAGGATAGAACCCAATGCGCCACTGATGTCCCACAAATTGATCCAAAGAGGCATCGTATAATCCGGCCACCATCTCAGCCATAACTTTGTCTTTATCCGGCCCGGAGATTTTCAGCTGCCATTCTTCCTTTTGTCCGGGACTCAACTTATCTCTAAAAGTAGAATATTCAATTTTTAGTTGTTTGTTGTCCCAGGGAACGGTAATGCGATGAGCCTGACTTGAAAGTTCATTATTTTTAATATAAGTAATAATATAGTGTAAATTGCCTCGATGTTTTTCTTCTATCGGGAACTCTAGTTTTTGCTGAGGTTGCAGGCGATACCATTTGGAGTTTTTGATTTTGTTTCTTTCTTCTTTTTCAACTAAAACATATAATTCTTCATCCGATGTATTGAGTTGTGCTGTATATATTTGTCCGGGTTTTCGTTGAGTAGAATCCGTAAAATGCCAAAGGGTTTTGGGATAAGCTAATTCTGCTCCCTTTGGATGATGCAAGTTGAAAAACTGAATGGTTTCTATCAGGTTACCATCCTTGTCTTTGGCAGAGGCCGTAATTTTGTAGGGACCAGATTGCCAGTCTTTTGTATTTAAAACTATTTTTTTGTTATCTTTTGTATTAAAATTTGACTGGAATGCTGTTGTTTCTGCTGGCCAGAAATACGGTTCATTTTCTTTTCCGTAAGGAAGATTTGGAAAGTTTTTATCAAATATAATTTTACTTAGAATGGGTTTGTCCGGTGTTTTCCATCGCCTGGCTTTGAAAATTTTTCCGGGGTGTTTTTGCCGTTCGATTTTAATTGTCCCTTCCGTATTTACAAATTGGCCATTGAGGTTTTTAGCGTTTATATGAAGGATATTTTGCTCATTGCGTTTCAGCTCAGGAGCTACTTTGAGATCTAATGTCATGCTTTTATAGCCAATATTTATATTAGAACTAGTAGATTGTGTTTCTCCTGAAATATCAGTTACATCGACAATAACATTATATTTAAATACTGGATTTAATTTTTTTTCAATTTTTTTATCCGCTATTGCCGGAAACTCAATTTCAAAATTTCCATTTTCATCCGTAATAGTGTTTCCGTTTTTTATTTCTGCTTCCTGCGCGGGTGGAACAAATCTGCTTCGGAATAACCACCAGGGCCAGCCCGGATAACTAACCTCCCGAACGACCCTGTATTTTACCTTTGCACCATCTACTGCATTCCCGGCAAACGCTTTGGCTTTTCCGGTCACTTTTATATTATCTTCCAGGCGATAGGCTTTTTTAATCGTATCTAATTTTACCTCAAATTTGGGTCGCTTGTATTCCTCCACCCGGAAATAGTGATAATCAGTAGAAAGGTCCGCATGTAAATACATTTGCCCGGTCAGGCCGGACTCCGGTGCGATAAATTGTCCGTGGAATGTGCCATATTCATTAGACCGCACCTGTATTTTTTTTACGAGTTGTTCATTTGAATCGTGAAAAGAAATATTTAAAGTTTTATTGGAAATAACTTTCGGAATACCCTCGTAATTTTTTTCTAATAATAATCCTTTAAAATATATGGCTTGTCCCGGTCGATAAATGGCTCGGTCTAAAAAGAAGTGGGTGACTAATGCTGAAGTCTGCTTGGGCTGGCTGTAAAAACTGGAAAAATAATCGGAAGTCTTTACTGTTTGTCCCTTATATTTAAATTCTCCATAAAAAGATCCCTGCTGATCTTTGGGTTTTACAATGACATAGCCATCATCCTTTGTGACGGATTGCTGGATTAAAGTTTTTTGATTTTTTGAAGAATGTCGATTATAATTATAAGAATAAAAGCTTGCTTCTAATCTCTCTAATGGCTTTCCGGTAGTTCGGTTCATAAAGTAAAATTCCTGAAAATTATTTTCATTGGCCCGGTGAGCATAAGCAATGTCAGAAACATCAAAATATATATAATTAATTCCATTGTCATCATAGCTAAATTTCCGGTTTGCAGAAACCAGGGCAATATAACTTCCTGCGGCAAGGGCGGGGAGCAGGGCTTCCGTGGTGTGTTCATGCTTATCTCCATCATCAATGAGATGAAGCTCCTCCCTGTGAATGGGCTTGAGTTTATGAAAATAGTTGGTGAGGTCTTTGCTGTTGAATTTTGAAATTTTATCCAACTCTTTTTCAGTTGGTTTAAATATTTTTATATGCAAACGATCTACATTTGTGTATTGAATTTGCATTAGGGACGGTTTTCCGGGTTCCAGGATATTTTCAGTTTTTATATGAAAACCTTTGCGATTGATATTGTACCATTCCTTTTTACAACGATCGGCACCGGGAGTTTCTGGAAAAGTACCCATGCCCTTTTCAAAATAATCTGCCGCTGTTTTTTTATGCCATTTTGCAGGATGTTCTTCATCGGCTATTTCCATGAGCGGATCATAATTGCTAGATTTTTTTATATATAAATTTCCAAGTAAAAAATAGGCATAGCTGATTTCACTTTGATCAGAATAATTGGAAATTCGATTCTTTAACGCTTTTTCATATAAGTTTTCTTTATCAGGATGGACGGAGTGCTTAAAAGCATATTCCAATCGTCGAAGATCGGTATAAACTAACGCCAGCGGATAATTATTCTCCTGATGATATTTTGTTATTTTTTTATAATAAGAAATAATTTTATATTGAATAGCACGGGTGTCTGGTGTTTCAAAATTAGATTGAATAAAATCTTCGGGAGAAGCAAATAAAGCATCCTGATCCAATTGAAAGGTCACAGCTGGTTGGGTCAGATAGCTTCGTTGATTTTGCAATTGTTGAATCGCCCGGTGTGCCAACAAATCGTATAAAGTCGGATATAAATTATCGGATCGTTTTCCCGGATCGATGACAGGGCCAAATTCTCCCAGTGGAATTTGTTGCAGACTATCCGTTTCCAAAACCATCTGCTGCAACTCCAGTATTTTTTCCAATATTGCAGCGATACTCCAGGTGCTAATATCCTCCGATTTTTGATCCGGGATTTGGGTTCTGTTTTTTATTTTCCAATAATTTCTATTGATATATTCGGTCAGTTTTTCTGCAACGGCAGATTGCAAAATGGGCTTGGTGGGGAAATGAGCTTTGTCTGTTTCTTCCATCAACCAGCGAAGGGCTACCTTTTCCCCGTTTTCATTTAACTTCAATTTAAAATTGTATAATAAAAGTTGACATTTAATAGTTTGTGCGGGATTGTCATCCGCTTTGGCTCTTAATAAAAGGGTATCTGTTAAGTGCATCGCCGAGCGGGTTTTCCCTTGTTGGATTAGGGCGTCAATTTTCTTCCATTCCGTTTTATAAACAGAGCCATTGTATTTTAGCATAGATCGATCTGATTTGTTTTTATAAAAATTAGATTTGCAGGAAAATAATACTATTCCTGCTAATATGAATAAAACGGTGTTGTGTTTCATCATAAAATATTTTGCGAAAATCTCCAGAGAGTTTTCTAATACAACAATAACACACACTATATAAAAAATAATTTTGTCATTTCGAGCGTCAGCGAGAAATCTCGTCTAAACGTGGAAATCTGA
>JAHDCK010000283.1:4091-6305 GCA_020629915.1 Saprospiraceae bacterium | reverse complement strand
TATATTTCGCAATTGCGAAATATATTTTCCGTAAAGCACATTGCTGATATATCCGCTATCGGGTTTAGTCCAATGGACTTCAAATTATTTCTAAAAAAACATACCCATAAATCTAATAATATTTTTTCACAAAGCAAAACCCACAAAAAAAGCAGACCAGTCCTAAAACCAGCCTGCCGCTTATAGCAAAATTGAGGAGCTATAATATTTTAATAAAACAAATTACATTTTTATAATTTTTCGGATTAGCGTTCCTCTTGCATTGGATATTCTAAGAAAATGAACGCCCGGTGCCAAAGCCTCCAAATCAAGCAAAAAAGTATTGAGACCCGTTTTTAGGGATTGCTCCTTTTGGCTTATTATCAGTTTTCCATTAATATCAAAAACATCCATATCAAAGTTCATCTGTTCTAATAAAACGATATCAACTTCGAGTTGGCTGTGGAAGGGGTTTGGTTTTACCTTCAAACCATAAACCAACGGCAACTCCTCCAACCCTGTACTGGGATCACACTGCGTTTTAAAACTAAAAAGGGAGCTGTAATCTGATTCTGCCGTTGGACAAATCGCTTTTATCTGAGATTCGTACTCCGTACAAGGTTGCAGTTCTTCAATAGCCACATTGTTGGTAGTAGCACTGGCTAAAGACCAAATAGCGGTTCCTGCTGGACGATATCTCAACTCAAATTCATCTGCAAAAGGAACCAACTCCCAGGCCATTTGTGCCGTCGTTTGGGTGGTGGAAACCGTATCCAGATTTTGAGGAATGGCACAATTACACACCGTTTCAAAATTAAACGGATCGGAAAAAGTACTTTCGGAATTATCACATATACTTTTTACTCTAAACTGATACTGCTCGCAGGCAGCCAATCCTGAAATGGATAAGGTGGTTCCGGTTGAATTCATCGGCGCTTGCCAGATTTCACCTGCTACCCGGTATTCCAACTCAAATCCCATAGGAGAACCATTGGCCATCCAACTCAGATCTGCTCCGGTTTCAGAAATATTTCCAGCCGAAAGACCTGATGGAGGGGCACAGAAATTTCCGGCCACTAAATTGATGCAGTAATCTTCCATTTCACCATAATCGAAATCGGTATGACAAGCATCGTTTACGGGTTGATCGTAACGCATTGCTACCCTCATTCTGGTGAGCCCGGGCATCGCACCCGGATCAATCATAATTGTACCTGTGGTTTGATCCTCAAAAGTATTTCCGGAGTCATAAGCCACCTCTCCGGCATCATCAAAATCTCCATCGTGATTGTAATCAATATAAACTAAAGCATACTCGTCATAAGCAAAGAATGAATATCCTACATATAATTCAAATGGATAAGTGTTTCCAATATTAAAATCCGCACTGATATCGGTATAATCGCCATATCCACCATCATCTCCTGACGTATTATCAATACTTCCCATAACAACTCTTTCTATCCATTCATCTGATGTACTCCCACCTGTCGTTTCACAATAAGACAAATCCAGACAAGCACCACAGCCTGCAGTTGTAAAAACCAATGGAACAGATGCCTCTGAAAAACCATTATCACAAACCGAAATGACCTGAACGGTGTATTCTGTACAAGGCATCAGTCCGGTAAATTCAGAAGTAGGTTCGGATTCATTAATTAACATTGTATCTGTATCGGTGTAGATATAAACATCGTAAGTGATAGCAGCAAGAATGGGATTCCAGGAAACATTGGCCAGCGTTTCGGTTGTATTTTCAAACTGAAGGGTCGGTGCATCACAGCAACCGTCCGTTTTAAAAATTAAAATCGACGGATCACTTATCGTATCAGAACATATATCTGTAATTTCTACTTCATATTCCGTACAGGATAATAAATTTAAAAGATTTATAGGAGAATTTACATTGTTTATAGAAGTCCACATAGAATCTCCCACCATTCTAAATCTCAAATTAGAACTCACCGTTGAGTCAGATGAAATCCAGGAGACAGTCGCCTGTACATCCGTCAGGGTATCGACCCCAAGGGCTGCTGCCGAGGGACAAGGTCCGCAGTTGGCCAAAATTTCATTGATACTATTGTAGACATTTAAGCGTCCGCCCGTGACTGTTTCGTTAGCGAGATTGGGAATGGGATCTACACCATTAAATAAAGCCTCGCGAATTTGTAAGGCCGCTTCCATCGGATCATTCAGGGCGAGGGAGGCAATATTAGAACAAGGCGCAGAATACAA
>JAHDCK010000283.1:0-3991 GCA_020629915.1 Saprospiraceae bacterium | reverse complement strand
GCACACCAAAGCGGAGCTGAAGCCGGATCAGCAAAATCCAATCCCCAGGAAGAATTGGTGGCTACGACAAACGCGCCTTCTGCCCCATTTGTTTCGTTATATTTTCTTCGTTGCACCAGCGGATAAGTATAAGAAGCGATGACATTTGCTTCGTCCAGACTTCCCACATTTACGTGCATGACTTTCACATTCCAGTTGACACCAACTCCACCAATATTGTTATCGCCCTTCGCACCAATGATACCACTCACGGCTAGTCCATGATCATCTCCGGGAATATCATCGTTTCCCGTGGTTGGATTCCATCCTTCATAATCATCGGTATAACCATTGTTGTCATCATCAATGCCATTGTTTGGAATTTCCGCTGTATTAAACCAAAGGTTATCCACAATGTCCGGGTGAGTTCGATCCGCTCCTTCTACGACACATACGACGATTTCATCTCCATTGGCAGTCGTGCCTCCAGTGGTAATATCCCAGGCAAGGTCAGAGTCAATATCTGAATCGACAAATCCTCCACCGTTTCCGGCATTGAGGTGAAACCATTGTAGGTCAAATTCCGGGTCATTGGGAACGGTTCGCATTTCTACGATGTGGTTCAATTGAACAACTTGCACATCGCGGTGATTTTCCATAGCGAGGATAAAATCCTTTTCGTTTATTTTGGTAAAATCAAAGGACAGTTTCCAGATGCGCATAGGCGGAGAAACTTCCCAGGCAACTTTGAGTTGAGTTGCTTCTCCTTTTAGTCGTTTAAAATCATTGATGATTTGGACGATATTCCCTTCTGCCGTCGTCTGCACCAACAATTCTCCTTGTCGATGCGTCAGTTTTTGAGCTTTTAGAGAAAAGCTCATTCCAAGACAAAATAAAATAAATAGTATTAGTTTGTTGTTCATTTTTTATTTTACATTTAAAATTTTATAAATATTTTTTCTTCCGTTTTCAGAGAGGGTGAGAAAAAACATTCCCTGACCAGAGGGTTTTGTCAGGTTGAACGAATGTTGACCTGAAGAAATATTGATTTTATTTTTATATAAAATTTGACCAAGTGAATTACTCCATTCTACTACAAGGTTTTTATTATTTATATTATTAAAATATACAATTACTTCATTTGAATTACTGGGAGCCACAACTTTCTCAATTCCCTCAAGCGGTTGTTCTACCGAAACCGGCATGCATGCCGTGGAGAAATTATAGGTATTGGTATAAAGAGATTTTACCTGATTACAGACCGAACGCACTTGAAAGCGATACTCTGTACAAACCTCTAATCCGGTCAAATCGTAATGCGTATCCGTTGTTGTCAGGTTTTGCCAAATTCCACCCGTTTTTAAATAACGCAATTCATAACTATCCGCATCACCCACATCTTCCCAGGAGATAGTCGCCCCGGTCATCGTCAAATTCGATGTATCTGTTATGGTTGGAATAGTGCAATTACAATCCGTTTCAAAATTTATTATATCAGAAAAATCTGTTTGTTCACCATCGCAAAGGGTTTGAATCTGAGCTTCATACAATCCACACCGTGGCAAATTGTCAATCGTTGCATTTAGATTCATTTCGTTTACCGTCTGCCAGTTGTTTTGTCCCTCCTCCGTAAATTGCAAATTGTAGGACTCTGCCGCCAGTACAAATTCCCAGGAAAATTGGGCTTCCTCCCCTACTACATTCTCTAGTATAAAATTAGCCGGCAACTCGCAACATCCATCTGTTTTAAATATATAACTTCCTACAAATATCGAACTCGTATCCGAACAATTACTTTGCATTTGCACCTCGTATTCCGTACAGGCAATTAGATTATCAAAAGTTACAGCATTAGATAAATTATATAAAGTATCCCAATCTGTTGTTCCCGTTTCCCGGATGCGCAAATTGGCCGTCATCACACTATCTGCTTCCGACCATTGAATGGTAGCCACCGTATCCGTTACACCATTAAATGAAATGGCATAAGGCGGCGGGCAATCACTGCAAATATTTTGAAAAGCGATCATGCTTTTATAAACATTCAATCGTCCGCCTGTTACTGTTTCGCCCGGCAGATTTCCCACGATGTCTACATTTTCAAAAATAGCATCCCGAACGAACAAAGCCGTTTGAGCCGGATCATCCATCGCCTGTTGCCCCAGCGCACCGCAAGGCGTGGAATAAAGCAAGGCAATGGCTCCTGCCGTACAAGGCGATGCAAAGGAAGTCCCCGAAGTATTATTGTACCCGCTGGTTCCCGAAGGCAAATAAACGGATTCCCCGGGCGCACCCAGATCAATCGTCGTCGCTCCATATCCGGAAAAGGTGCGAATATCATTATCGTTGGTTGCCGTGACCGCAACCATATATTCACTGCTACAACCCGTCGGCAAATCTCCTACCTGATCTATATTCCAGTTTTGGTTGGCCGTAGCTCCGCAACTCAAAATCCCAACAACGCCCAGCGAATCATAAAACGCACACCATAAAGGTGCATCGCCGGGTTGTCCGCCATCTATTCCCCAGGAAGAGTTTGTAGCAACTACGAATGCGCCTTTTTCCCCTTGGGTTTCGTTGTACAATTTTCTCATAATAAAAGGATACGTATAAGAAGCGATGACATTTGATTCCGTCAACCCGCCTACATCGACGTGCATAATTTTGACATTCCAGTTTACGCCGACACCTCCTTGTCCGTTAGCTGCTGCTCCAATCATTCCACTTACAGACGTTCCGTGACCATCCGGCGGGATGTTGTCATTCCCTGTATTGGGATTCCATCCATTGTAATCATCTACATACCCATTACCATCATCATCTATATTATTATTTGGAATTTCACCTGTATTAAACCAGAGGTTTCCCTGCAAATCTGTATGGGCACGGTTAGCTCCTTCTACCACGCAAACTACAATTTCGTGCTGGTCAGAAGTCATCCCGCCCTGAGTCAGATCCCAAGCCTGATCAGAATCAATATCTGAATCGGCATTCGCTCCACCTCCACCGAGATTTCTATGGAACCATTGCTGATCAAAACCTGCATCCGAAGGAATGGTATCCCGCATAGAAATAAAGTGATTAAACTGAACCTGCTCTACATCAGGGTGAGCAAATACTGTATTTTTAACAATATTATCTGCTACTATATTAAAATCAAAACCCACGAGCCAGATGCGCATGGGTTCGGAAGTCAGTTCAAGGGTTTTAAGTTGAACGGGTAGGCCAATATTTTGCTCGATATTTTCTAATATATTATTGATTTTACTATTATCTGTCACCTTAACCAATAACTCCCCTTGACGGTAGGCCATTTTTTGGGCGTTAAGAAAAAAGCACAGACAGCAACTCAGCAATCCGAGTAGTAATATTTTTTTCATATATTTTAATTAATTTAGGTTAGAATTATTTTACGTCTGGACAACGCCCGTCCGTCCAATTGGTGACTCCGGCTTTTTCGGCTTCACATTTATTGGAATAGGTTTTACTATCGCAACCACAAACCGGCGCAAAACTGCGCGGGCAAACTCTGGTTTTATCAATTTTTGTAGAATCAATACATCCTGTAGTGGAAGCTTTGGGCGTACAAGACATAAACAGACCAACCAAGAAAAGGGATGCGAGGAAAGTGAAGGATTTTGTTCGTTTCATATTAGTTGAGTTTTCTATGCGAAAGATACAATTTTGCCACATTCTACAGGAATAAACCTCCTTTTATGTCAGAATTCTTACAAGCAAAAGACAAAAATATACCGGAACTGGTCTTTTTGTCTTTTAAATGCTTAGTCGCAGAACCGTGGTTTTACCTAATTTGCTATTTTTGGGTTAATTTGGATAAAATTGCTATGATACAGGACGGCCAGCCGCAACCTCAATTTATTTTGTAGTCAGGCAGGGACTTGCAGTGCCGATCTGATTATGCCCAAAGCAGTTATTTTTAACTTTAAATTTTACCTATTTAAGTAACCGGCCACAATAAAATTTATAATACTTTGAACGACTTTTTAATTTC
>JAHDCK010000282.1 GCA_020629915.1 Saprospiraceae bacterium | reverse complement strand
CAAGTGCCTGGGATGATGGGCAAGCGTTTTTCTTTTCACTACGATTTTAATGTGATGAAAAATGCGAATTACTTCTCAGAGAATGATCGATTTCATGAAGCAGAAAAAATGGACCTATCCGCATTTGGTCATTTCATATATTCTTTTAGTTCCCGGCATGATTTTGAATTGGATTATATTTCCGGCAAGTATCGAACCGTTGGGTTAGCCTTTCATCATTTTAAAACAGGATGGAATAATCGGCATGATGAAATCTTTAGTAATAACATTCGTTCAAATGGCTATGGATTATATTTAAAAAAATTTCGAGCAACTAAAGGCAGTTTGGCTCCGCTTGGTCATTACCTGAAATTCAAGTGGATGCTCCATGTCAATCGCCTTCAGCGGGAAGCACGCCGGGATATTCCGGGAGAGTTATTTCCTCTTCCGGAACATCGGCTTTTCTCACAGGTCTTTTCCCTGAGCATGGGCAAGCAGACCGTCATAAAAAATCATATACTATTAAATTTTGGAGTAGATTTTGGATTGCAAACGATCTTCAGGAGTTCCGATCCTGCGGTGAAGGTTATACAAAAAGAGGTAAGCCAGCGATTATTTAATCACTCGCTGGTACAAATTAAAATGGGTGTAGGTTGGGTGGCGTTTTAAAGAATGCTTAAGCACTTTTGCCTTCATCTTCCTCAGCAAATTCTTTGAGTTGTTGGAGGGATTCTTTGAGCAGGGATTCCAAATCCAGTTGAGCAGCTTCGGGTGATTTTGGAGTCCAGTTTTGTTCCATTGTCAACATTCCTCCTTCGGGATCTGCTTCAATTTTTCGCAATAATGCCCCGGAAAAAAACGGATGTTTGACTAAGGTAGATCGCAGGGTTTTATCTGCTTCATTTGCAACAAACAACTCAGTTACTTCATTGTTTTTTGTATATATTTTTCTTAAAAACTCAGCATCACTGCGCTCCATTATTTCACAATCTTCTATGCCCGGAATGTATCGTTCCGGATATTCCATTTTATCTAATAACACTTTCCAGATTGTATCCGGAGTCGCTTTTATTTTAATAGAAACTTTTATCATATCTTTATAGTTATAAAGTAAAGGAGCAAGATACACTTTAACAAGTCTTAAAGTCCCTTAAAATGGGAAATAATCTTGATAAACCTTCGTTTTTTCCATAATTTGAAATCATCTTTGTTGACTCAAAGCGCATTGGCCCAAAAAGCAATTGTACCATTAATTAACTCAACCTCTAATTTTTATCACTGTGACAGATTATTCTGACAACTCCTCATTCGCAGATCAGGCGCGGGAATTTTTCAATAAAAAACCCGTGAAGTACACCCTAATTGCTCTATTCTCCCTGATTTTTATCGGTCTGGTATTTTTAATTGGATTTTACCTGGCTATAACAAATGGTTACTACGGCCCGCTTCCGGACAAGCAGGAATTAAAAAATATTAAAACGAGTGTGGCCTCCGAGGTTTATTCTTCGGACGGAGTGTTACTGGGACGCTACTACCTCGAAAACCGGACGACTATTGGATTCGACCAAATTGGAGAACATACCGTCAATGCTCTGGTCGCTACGGAAGATGCTCGTTTTTATAAGCATGGCGGTGTGGATATTATGAGTTTGTTTCGGGTTTTAGTAAAAACGATCATTTGGGGAGATGACAGCTCAGGGGGAGGAAGCACAATCAGTCAGCAGTTGGCTAAAAATTTATATCCTCGCCAAAATCACGGTCGCCTCACCATGCCCGTCAACAAACTCCGGGAGATGATCACCGCCGGAAAACTGGAAGATATTTATAATAAAGAAGAAATCCTCAACCTCTACCTCAACACGGTTCCTTTTAGTGATAACACCTATGGCGTGCAGGTGGCGAGTAAGCGATTTTTTAATAAAGATGCGGACGAACTCAAGGTGGAAGAAGCGGCTACTTTGATTGGAATGTTGAAGGCAACGGGCATTTATAACCCAAGGACGAATCCCGATAAAGCCAAAATCCGAAGGAATACGGTTTTGGATCAAATGCGCAAAGCCAAGCTGCTCACTCAAACTCAGACGGATTCCCTGATGAAGACTGAAATCAAGTTGGATTATTTTATAGATAACAGCAACGTGGGAATCGCCACCTATTTGCGCGAGCACCTACGCCACGAACTCAAGGAATGGGCGGCCAATAAGAAAAAGCCGGATGGAACTCCCTATAATATTTATACAGATGGATTAAAAATTCATACGACGATTGATTCCAGGATGCAGCAATATGCGGAGGAAGCTGTAAATGTTCATTTGAAATTATTACAAAGTGATTTTGATAAGCACTGGGCCGGACAAAAACCCTGGGGAGATGACAGTGTCATAAATCAGGCCATGCAGAACTCCCCGCGTTATAAATATTTAAAAAGTAAAAATGTATCTTCTGCTAAAATTAAGCAGATTTTTAATACTAAAATCCCGATGACCATTTTCACCCACGAGGGAGAGAAGGAGAAGAAAATGTCACCGATGGATTCTATCAAATATTACTACGCATTGCTCAATGCAGGTTTTTTGGTAAAAGATCCAGCCAACGGTCATATCATGGCGTGGGTAGGCGGCCCGGATTTTAAATATTTTAAATATGATCATGTAAAATCCAAGCGACAAGTGGGTTCTACTTTCAAACCCATTGTGTACAGTGCAGCTATGGAGGATGGGTTTGTGCCTTGTGATTATACTATCAATCAATTGAAAACCTATACCGATTACGACAACTGGACGCCTAGAAATTCAGATAGTAAATATGGCGGATTTTATTCTATGCGTGGCGGTTTGATGAAATCCATGAATACCGTTACGGTTGCCTTGCTCATGGAAATCGGTGTAGAAGAAGTGATCGATTTTGCGGAACGGATGGGTATCGAAACGCCTATGCCCAAGTATCCGCCCATCGCTCTCGGAGCTGCGGATTTAACCCTGATGGAAATGGTCAATGTCTATGGCGTTTTTGCCAATCGCGGGAAAAAAGTGCCGGTCAAAATGATTTCACGCATTGAGGATTCCAGGGGCAAAGTGCTGGAAAACTACGATAAAAAATTCGTCAAGCAATCTCAGGTTTTCCCGGAAGAAAAAGCCGACATGATGGTGAATCTCCTGGAGAGCGTAGTGGATAGCGGAACGGCTCGCCGTCTTCGCTGGCGTTATAAGTTTGATTTTGACATCGCCGGAAAAACAGGAACTACCCAGAATCATGCCGATGGATGGTTTATTGGATTCACACCAAAACTCGTAGGAGGTGTCTGGGTAGGTGGCGATGATCGGCGGATACGCTTTCGCGATATTCGATACGGTCAGGGAGCTAATATGGCCTTGCCGATATGGGCGGAGTTTATGAAGCGGGTGATGGCGGATAAAAATTTCAAGCATTATGCCAAGGCAGAATTTACCGAAGTAGCAGATGACTTGCGGGAGTATATAGATTGTCCCTCTTACCGAGCCTATGTGGCTGATTATATTGGAAAGGACAAACCTTCAGAATTTGATGAAACAGATGTGCCCCTTGGCCCGGATGATATTGTTTACGAAGATGATGAAAAACCCGTCAAGGGAACCAAGAAAGTTCCAGTCCTTACTGACACAGATGGACCCAAAAAGAATAATTCTAAAGTTAATACAAAACCCAAGAAAAACAGTAAGGTAAAAACCCGGCCAAAAAAGAATACGAAAAAATCAAATTCAAAAGTCAATAAGGATCGCGCAGAAAAAAAAGGCGACAAGAAAAAGAAGCGGAAAAAGTTTTGGGATAAAGTTTTGGGACGGGATAAGAATTAATTTTTTAACATACAACAATTCAAAATTCTAATGGTAGATTATACAATCAGTTGGAATATTGACAATCACTTCTGTGCCCGGAAAATCAAATAAAAAACAACCCCTGTAAAAATGATATTGGGAATCCACACCCCAATCATAGGAGGAATAAATCCGGTTTCTGTAAAAACGGAGGTAAAACGAGAAAATAATATATATAAAGCTCCTATAGAAACACCAATGACCAGATGGATTCCGGTTCCGCCCCGCATCTTTCGGGAGGCGACCGTCATGCCGATTAAGGTGAGGATGATGAGCGTGAACGACACAGCCGTTCGGTTATAAATTTCGGCCTCAAATTTCTCATAATTCCCTGCTCCCCGCTCGCGCTCGCCCTTCACAAACTCGTACAATTCAGGGGTCGTCATCGTCTCCTTAAGATTATCGCGGCGTTCGAGATCTTTGGGATAAATATTTAGAGCGAGTTCCATGTTTTTTCCGCTTTCCAAAGTTTCTTTCATGCCTTTAATTCTACGGATAACATAATTTTTTATCTCCCATACCTTTTTTTCTTTTTCGTAGTCCGCCCGCTCTGCCTTCAACTTATATATAAGTTTCCCGTCCTTAAATTTCTCCAGGCTAAACTTCCGGCAACTGCTGTCCCTCGGAACATAACTTTCCATATATATTTTTTCATCCGGAGCTACAAAGCGATGAATATTTCGATTGTCCGTATCATAATTGTATTTCCAAACATAGGTATTCTCAAACAATACCCTTTTCTTATTCCCATTTGGAATGATATAATTTATCCCTATAAAATGAATCACTGCGAGAAAAACCCCGCACATCAAATAGGGTCTTGTCAATCTCCAGTAACTCACACCGGCATTAAAAATGGAAATGATCTCCGAATTGGCTGCCATCCTCGAAGTAAAAAAGATAACAGAAATTAGTGCAAACAACGGCCAAAGCAACCCATTAATATTCGGTATAAAATTAATATAATAATCAAATATAATTGATTTTAAAGGCGCACTCTCCTCTAAAAAATCATCCACCTTATCCGGAAAATCAATCGCCACGGAAATGATCGAAAAAGCCAGACAAGCAAAAAAGAATGTCGAAAGGTATTTTTTAATTATATATTTATCTAGCGTATTCATTCTTATAAAATAGAATAAGGAATTTCACATTATTTATTTTTCATTATAAATTATTCATTACTACAATCTTCTCGTCACTTTTTCTACCATCTCTTTTTTCCAACTGGCAAAATCTCCGGCTAAGATATGATTTCTGGCTTCGGTAACCAACCACAGGAAAAAACTCAAATTGTGCAAGCTCGCAATCTGTGCTCCAAGCAATTCTTTGCTATGCACCAGGTGCCGCAAGTACGCCTTACTATGATTTCGGCTGGTGGAGCAAGGCCCGTTTTCATCAATAGCAGAAAAATCACTTTTCCATTTTTGATTTTTTATATTTATAATTCCTTCACTTGTATAAAGCAATCCATGCCGCGCATTTCGTGTCGGTAGAACGCAATCAAACATATCCACGCCAAGTGCGATACACTCTAGCAAATTTTCCGGCGTTCCTACACCCATTAGATAACGAGGTTTGTCCCTGGGTAAAATTTCACAAACAATGCCCGTCATTTCATACATCGCTTCGTGCGGCTCCCCTACCGACAAACCTCCAATCGCATTCCCTTCCCGACCAAAATCGCTGATCACTTTTGCCGATTCTTTCCGCAAGTCGGGATAGGTGCTTCCCTGCACAATTGGAAAAAGCGTTTGGTTATATTCGTACAATCCAGATGTATTATCAAAGTGATCGCAACAACGTTTTAGCCACCGATGCGTCATCGCAAGGGATTTTTTCGCATATTTATAATCACAGGGATAAGGCGTACATTCATCAAAGGCCATAATTATATCCCCGCCGATTTGTCGCTGTACATCCATCGCTTTCTCCGGCGAAAAAAAATGCCTCGACCCGTCTATGTGGGATTGAAACGTCACGCCTTCTTCCTTTATTTTCCGGGACTGGCTCAGGGAATACACCTGATAGCCACCACTGTCGGTCAGGATGGGTTTGTCCCATCCGTTGAAGCGATGCAATCCTCCTGCACCTTCCAGTACTTCCATCCCGGGTCGCAGGTAAAGGTGATAGGTATTCCCTAAAATTATATGCGCTTTTATTTCATTTTTCAGCTCGTGCTGGTGGACGGCTTTTACCGTTCCTGCCGTTCCCACAGGCATAAAAACCGGGGTTGGAATTTCCCCGTGATCCGTCGTCACTAATCCGGCACGTGCACTTGTCGTCTTATCAGTTGCCTCTAAATTAAATTTCATATTTTTTTATTATCATTTAAAACTGAAATATACGTCGTTTTAAAAGTCTTGATTTATTTTTCTTCTCCAATGATCAACTTACCTGAAAAGCTTAAAACTTCATTCTTTTTTATATTATAAAAATAAATCCCCTTTGGCAAAGAACGCACATCAATTTCATTTACTTGATTTGG
>JAHDCK010000547.1 GCA_020629915.1 Saprospiraceae bacterium | reverse complement strand
TGGCGCAGAAAAGCGGAGAGTTGACTAAGGAAGATTTAGCAGGCTGGCTGTTTGATAGCTTGCGTAATAAAATCATGACCTTGCCCGATAATGTAATTGTTTACCCGGCTCATGGTGCGGGTTCTGCCTGTGGTAAAAATATGAGTAGCGAAACCTGGGATACGCTCGGTAATCAAAAAGCAACAAATTATGCCCTTCGTGCCGACATGACCCGGGATGAATTTATAAAAGAAGTGACAGACGGTTTGTTGCCACCGCCTCAGTATTTTTCTAAAAATGCTAAACTCAACAAGACGGGTTATCAGAATATTGATGAAGTGATGAACCGGGGAACCCGATCTTTGTCACCCAGAGCATTTGAACTGGCTGCCAATGAAACGGATGCCTTGATCTTAGATGTCCGGGACAAGAAGGAGTTTGTCAAAGGCTTTATTCCTAATTCTATTTTCATTGGGCTGGATGGAAGTTTTGCACCTTGGGTAGGCGCGTTGATCCCGGATTTGATGCAGCCCATTCTTATCGTTGCGCCTCATGGACGAGAAGCGGAAACAGTGAAGCGTTTGGCGAGAGTGGGATATGATAACGCATTAGGTTTTTTGGAAGGCGGATTTGAGGCTTGGGAAAAAGAAGGCCGGGAGGTAGATGCAGTTGAAACTATCAGCGCATCTGATTTTGAAAATATTTATAATAAAAATAAGGAAGTGAAAATTCTGGATGTGCGCAAGCCAGGAGAATACAGCGGAGAGCACATCGAAAATGCCCAGCATTTTGCCCTGGATTATATCAACCAAAATATGAGTGAGATTTCTAAAACAGAAAAATATTATATGCACTGCCGCAGTGGGTATCGCTCTACAGTGGCCGCTTCTATTTTAAAATCCAGAGGCTTTTCTCAGTTGGTAAATGTGCAGGATACTTTTGGAAATATAACGGCGGGAAGCGTACCGACAACGGATTTTGTTTGTCCTTCTAAAAAATAGCGTCGGTTAAAACCGCCGAGCTTTTTAAGCTATTTTGTATCGCAGACTTTAGTCTGC
>JAHDCK010000281.1 GCA_020629915.1 Saprospiraceae bacterium | reverse complement strand
ATTTCTTTTTCCTTTTCATTAACAGCGACTACAGCCGTATCCGGCAAATCCTGAATGGATTGATGCAATTTAGCGAGTTGCTTTTTCCATTTTTTTTCATTCTGCAAAATGCTGTCCGGCACACTTGCAAAGGAAACGGCATGATTTCGCCGAATCTTGTAAGCCAGTGAAGTTCCCTTTATTTTTTCAGAAAGCTCAAAAGCATCATTTAAATGTTTTTCATCCTTTGTTTTTTTATATAATTCATATTTTGCAAATATTGAACGGTCGAAAGTATTGTAACTATGCTCTATCAACTCGTTAATTGCAGATGAGCTTATATAATCTTTTGTGATGTCAGTAATGAGACTTCTCGCAATTCCCATACTTTCAGAAATAGAATCCAACAACTTTACAGTTCCCTCTTGGTATTCTTCAATCTGAACCTTGGTAAATCCATTCAACATTATCAATAAAAATGATTTTGACAATACTTCCGAAAAATCATTTTTATTTATATCAAAATTTAAAGCGTCAAAAGCTTTTTTATAATAAAATTTCGCTTGCTCAAAATCTTGCTTGCTCAAACAATGATACCCCCAATATTCATAAACTTGTGCTAACTTTGTGTGTTTGCCCGACGGGAACAACTTTAAAAAAATTGCTTCTGCCTTTTGAAAGGCGGCTTCCGCTTCTTCATATTGTCCTATATCAGAATAATTTCTCCCCAATGTTTTATAAATATTAGCTGTTTCTTTATGTTCGGGGCCATAAGCTTTTAATCGAATAGCCAGTGATGTTTCCCCATAACCTATTGCCTTTTCAAAATCCTTATTCAAAGAATAAAAAGAACATAAATTTAAATATATAATTCCTATATGCGGATGCCCTGGCCCAAAGGTTTCCTTAAATAATTTTAATGCTTTTTCTGTATATAAAATACCTTCATCTATATCCCCGTTTCTTGTCTTTGAAACACCCAGATTTATCGTACAAAGAGCCTCTACCTGTTTGCCATTTTCCATTTCATTAGTGGCTACTGCGAGTGCTCTTTTATAATAAGCCTCTTCATCTCCAAAACGGTAACTCTCCCCTGCCAAGGCTCCGAAACTAATAAAAATATAGGCTTTGATTCGTTTTCCATTCTCTGTTAGGGAATCAATTTGGTCAATATGTGTTTTGGCTTTTTTATAACATACCTCTGCCTCAGCAAATTGATCCTCGTTCTGAAAAGCAACTCCGCTATTCCGGTAGAGCATAGCAGGAATACTTGAATTTTTATAATAATCTTTATGCTTTTCTAAATGTACCAGGCTTTCATTATAAGCTTTTTGAGCTTTCTTCAAATCTCCTCCTCTCAATCCTGAAAAAACTAATCTTTCGTAATATTCTACATAAAAATGCTTCCATTCATCTTCGGCCGCATCTAATTTTCCCCTTAATAGATTCAACTTTACTGCAGCTGAATCAAAATTAAATTTTTTTAAATATGTTTTACTCTGGCTAAGTAACTCCGCTATTTCTAGAGAATCCTGATTTTGCCCGTTGACGGGTTTTAGAAAGAATAAAAAGAGTGCAATCAGAAAAAAAACGGGGTGGAAGGACATTTTTTTAATAGAAATGTTCACAATTAGAATCATTTTGGGATAAAGGAATAAAGAATCAATTTAAGCATTCAACATCAAAAAATCAGGAAACAAACGGTAATTTGCGGTGTTTTTTAACGAAAATAGGATAAAATCGTATTTTCATGGTTTAAAATCCAATGAATGTCTCAAAATACCTTAAACGATTCTGAAATTTTTGCCCTCTTTAAAAAGGGGGAATACTCAGCTCTAAAAAAACTTTACCCTTCGCTGCGTGGAGAATTTGAAGGCTGGGCCATGAAACTGTACAAAATGGATACCAATGAAATCATGGATATTTATCAGGATGCGATGATTACTTTTTATAAAAACATTGCTTCGGGAAAACTAACGGAATTGCGAAGTAGTATCAAGACGTACATTTTTGCCATTGCCAAAAATCTAATCTTGAAACGCTTCGACAAAAGTAGAAACCGATTGACTTTGGTAGAAACCGAAGCCGAACTGGACTGGAACGCTGAAACGAAAATTCAAGACGAAGAAAATTTGAGTCACCGGCAAAGAGTACTCAAGGATGCCCTGGAAAATCTGGGCAATCCCTGCAAGCAAATTTTGACCTTGTTTTATTACAACCGGTATTCTATAGAAGCTATTCAATATCAAATGGGATATAAACATATAGATGTTGTTCGCACGCAAAAAGGACGTTGCATTAAAAAAATGAAAGAGGAAATAAAAGACAAAGAATTATAAAAGAAATTATATAAAAATGTCACCAAGCAATAACAATAATAACTTACTCGAAAAATTCTTCCTCGGTCTGCTGGGCAAAGGAGAAAAAGACGAATTGGATAAATTAAAATCCGAAGATACAGAATTTGCAGAGCAGGTTGAGTTTGAATCTGATCTTCAAACGGCCATCGAAGCCAATGTGGATTCGGACTTAAAATCTATGCTCCGAGAAGAAGAAATGCAGTACGCTGAAAAAAAAACCTCTTTTTCTTTTCTTAGAATAGCAGCCACGCTCGCCCTTGTCCTCATGTTGGGTTTCCTGGGAAATTTTTTAATTAATAATATGTCTTCTACAAATAAGGTAGCGGACGGTTCTTTGTTTTCACAAGAATTTAAACCTTTCGATAACCTCGTCGCTCCCATCACCAGAAGTGATAGTGACCTGACTCCGCTTGAGAAAGCGATGTCGGCTTATGAAAAAGGCGACTATGAGTCTGCCCTAAAACAACTCAACCAACTCAATGACATTCACGATAAAGATGCTCATTATTTTTATAAGGGAAATTGCTTGCTGGCCTTAGATAAAAAATCCGAAGCTCTACAGGAGTTGGATAAAATCAACCCGGATAATCCTTATTATAAATTTGCACTTTGGTTTAAAGCCTTGTCCATCGTTGATACCGACCCGGCCAAGGCCAAACAAATTTTGGAAAGTGTGGCTGAAGATAAGACCAATCCTTATATGACAAAAGCTAAAATATTATTAGAAAAAATAGGTGAGTAATTCCTTTTTAAAACATCTCCCCTTTCTCCTTGTTGGACTTCTTCTTTTCCTTTTTGTCACCTGGCAAACAGGCCAATGGGATGCCCCTATTGACGGTGAGAATAAAGTGGGTTGGCCATTTACTTATTATTATTTTTTCCCTTCCAGAAGAGCGATTCCCGACCCTGGGAATTTCTTCTCTTATGTATATTTATTATTAAATATATTGATTTTTACTGCTCCTGCTTTTTTATTGAGCCTTTTTTTAAATAGAAAAAAATAATAAATCTAAACCAACCACCCTCCATCCTAAAAATGTTTTT
The DNA here is from genome assembly GCA_020629915.1 of Saprospiraceae bacterium. GTDB lineage: Bacteria > Bacteroidota > Bacteroidia > Chitinophagales > Saprospiraceae > JAHDCK01. The sequence goes on along the minus strand of JAHDCK010000281.1, from coordinate 2,989 downwards.
TCTTTAATACAAATTTATTTCTAAACAAATAGCGATCCGTTCCATCCCCTTTCACCTTATGCTCAATCATCAAATTCTGATTTTGCCGGGTAAAGATTTTTTTCACTGTACAAGGTCGCTCGTAATCCAGGCCACGGCGTGTCATGGATAGTTCTACTTTTTTATCTTCAATATTTAAATTAAAATTTTCTAATACAAACTCCTCCTCTCCCATCTGAATCATATTATTTTCTTTAAAATACATATAACGAACGGCAGCATCGTTGATCGAATTTTGATCAAACTCCCGGTACAATATTTTTCCATCTTTGGATTCAAATCGGATGGCTGCCTGAACGGTATCCCACTCCATCGTTCTACCATCAAGAGAAATAAAATCTCCGGCCCAAAGTCCTTCTACAAACATTAAGTCTTCTGTCGTATATGTTTTTTGCTCTGACTCACAAGCTATCAAACCAACAACAAGCAACGTTAATAATATTATTATTGTCCTCATAAGTCAAAATTTTAAAACAAAGATAAAAAATCCACGATGGAACTAATTTCAATTTGCTCCTGTTTTATTTGTGTATTTGTTCATTTACAAAAGTTCATGCCATGAAAAATTCAGCTTTGAAGCAGGAACTGCGTTATCGAACATCCAGAAGCTCCGGAAGCGGAGGTCAGCACGTGAACAAGGTAGAAACCAAGGTAGAATTGCTTTGGGCTGTGCATGCCTCTGCACTGTTTACCGCTGAAGAAAAAATACAAATTTCCGACAAACTGCGACATCAAATCAACAAGGACGGCGTGTTGAGAATTTACTGTCAGTCAACCCGTTCCCAATTTAAAAACAAAAATCGCGTGACGGAAAAGTTTTATCTTCTGCTTGAAAAAGCTCTGGAAAAAGATAACCCGCGAATTCGCCCTGCTACTCCCAAACGGGCTAAGGCCAACCGCCTGAAAAACAAGCACCGACAGGCCGATAAAAAGGCCGCCCGTAAGAAGGTCAACTACCAATCGGATGTTGACCTTCTTTCTTTTTAGTCTCACACCGAACAATTTGCCGACATATCTCTTTATCTATATGACAATTTAACTTTTTGGAAACATGAAAATTGTTTCTGATACGTTACTTTTGCGCCTTTAATATTTTATCCTCTTTTTGGGTAAGAGAGTTAAGCAATAAATCAAAGGAATACAATAAATCAATCAGCCCTGAAACTGTCAGGTGAAACACCTGACAGGAAAAACGTTTTCGTGTCAGGTGTTTCACCTGACACAATCAACCAGCAGGCTTTTTAGTATTCATCGGTTTAAATTGATTAGTTGATTAAGCAAGTATTCAAATAAAATCACATAATACTTGTCATCTCGAACGAAGTGAGAGATCTTCTCTAGGAAGCAAAGAACAGATGTTCCCTGCTAGTACTTCAAAGGGAACCTGGAAATCAGTTTTCCATTTCCTAGAGAAGAACGAATGAGAAAGTCCCAAAGGACTTTCGAGTAAGTGAACCGCTTGCGGGTGGGTACGCCACAAATAGTCGAAATGACAAATATGTTTTTTTTGTTTTTCAATAATTCATCGGTTTAAAATGATTAGTTGATTAAGCAAGTAGACAATTTAAACTGGATAAAAGAATGAGGATTTTGTCTGGCATCCTAGTTCAGGTTTTCGTCAGGCGAGACGCCTGACGGGGCGAAATACGCCTTTTCAGGCGTCTCGCCTGACAAGAAACACCAAGCAAGTGTGACAAAATAAACCTTCGAAATTATCATGGGTTCAAATTGACTACTTGCTTAGTAATTAATAAGGCACCAACTCCCTAAAATTAAAACACAAATTTTCTTTCCTTCGAATTACAATTTTATATGAATTATATTAAAATACTTTTTTTTGTTTTTTGTTGCCTGCCAATTACAATAAATGCACAAGAAAAATATACCATTAGTGGCTATATCAAAGATGCTCAATCCGGAGAAACCCTCCTAGGCGCAACAGTATTCCACCCGAAAACGGCTGCCGGTACTTCGACCAATGCCTACGGATTTTATTCTTTAGATGTACCGGGGGATTCTGTTACATTAATCTTTTCATTTATAGGTTATCAAACGATGCAAAAGAAACTTTTTGTAACGGCTGATCAAACTTTAAATATTGATTTAAATAATGGAGAGACTTTACAGACTATTGAAGTCTCTGCGGAATCTTATCAGGAAGAATTAAATTCTACCCAAATGAGTGTAGAAAAAATCACCATGGAAGAAGCCAAACTGCTTCCCGCTCTTTTTGGTGAAGTGGATATTATCAAAACACTACAACTCAAACCCGGCATCCAATCTTCCGGGGAAGGGAGTTCGGGGATTAGCGTTCGGGGTGGAAATGTGGATCAAAATTTATTCCTGCTCGATGAAGCTACAGTTTACAATCCCTCTCACCTGTTTGGGTTTTTTAGTACGTTCAATTCGGATGCGGTGAAGGATGTCAAATTGTATAAAGGTGGATTTCCTGCTCAATATGGTGGTCGCTTATCCTCTGTCATTGATGTCAAACTCAATGAAGGCAACCGCAAAAAATTTTCCGGAACTGGAGGTGTAGGACTCATTGCTTCCCGCCTCACTTTGGAAGGACCTATTATTAAAGATAAAGCCTCTTTCATAGTTTCCGGGCGAAGAACTTACGTCGATATTTTTACCCGACAACTCAATAAGGCCAGGGAAGATGATCCGGATTGGAATAAAATTCCAGACTACTTTTTTTATGATTTGAATGCTAAGGTGAATTTTGATTTGGGTGAAAAAGATAAGCTTTTTGCCAGTGGTTATTTTGGCAGGGATGTTTTCGGATTTAACGGCGATAGCTTCAATTTTGATTTTTTTTGGGGCAATACCACAGGGACGCTGCGATGGAATCATCAATTTTCTAATAAATTATTTTCCAATACTACTGCTACAATTTCTGATTATAATTATTTAATAAAAAACTCATTTGATATTTTTGGATTTGAAA
>JAHDCK010000280.1 GCA_020629915.1 Saprospiraceae bacterium | reverse complement strand
AAGTTGCCTTAGAAAAAAAGCATTTATCGGTCTTTGAAAAAGGATTTGACTTCGGAGAGACTAAAGCCAAAAAAGAAATTTGTGGTGTAGTGGAAGGCTCGGCTGCCTGGAAAGCCGGTCTTAGAAATGGACAAGCAATGGTGGGCGTGGATATGCACTTCGATCCGGAGAAACAAGCGACTATTACCATCAAAGAAAACAACAAAGACAAAAAGATCACTTTCTACCCGGCAAAACAAACGGAAGAAAAAATTCCGCAATATATAATTGAAAAATAATAGTGTTGTTCAGGAATAAGAATCTTTCATATCCCAATAAGTTGTTTTATCCAAATGATCTCCAGCATTATTTAAATTGACTTTGCTATAAACAGTTGGCCCCTCCGGGGCAAGGGCAAAAATATTCTTAGCACCATTCCAGCCAAATTATCATGGCCAGAACCAGGACTGAAAGCAGGTCATTATTAATCTAAACAAAGGGCCATAAAAGATTAATCAGGAGACATTGCCCCGGAGGGACAACTGTTTATAGCTAATCATATCAACCCAGGTAGTGCGCCCCGGAGGGGCAGCCTAAAATCTTGTTTCAAAACCGATAATAATACGCTCTCCATTTTCTCCGCCCATCATTTAGAAATTTAAAACACGAAAATTCATCCAAAATTCATCCCACTTCATAGAAAAACTCGATCTTTATTCAGGTAGTTGTAACATTTTGACTGCTCAATCGTCTTCTGGACAAATCAGGAGAACACAAATGATAACGACCATCTCAATGAATTTTTTGGAGGATTTCAAAACGCGGGTGTTACCAACGAAAGACAAGCTGTTTCGCTTCGCCCTTCGGATGCTCGGTAATGTCGAGGAGGCAGAAGATGTCGTGCAGGAGGTGTTCATCAAGGTTTGGAATAAGCGTAAGGAAATGCACACGTACCAAAATATGGAAGCCTGGTGCATGAAGCTAACTAAAAACGCTTCTCTGGATAAACTCAAATCGCGCGCCTACAAAGTACAGAAGGAAAAGGTGGACACAACGATTGTCGCCAAAACATTTACACCGGAAAAAGAGACGGAAATAAAAGATACATTCCAACACATTCAGCGACTGATGGAAAGTTTGCCGGAAAAACAAAAACTAGTGATGCAGTTGCGGGATGTGGAAGGTTATAGTTATAATGAAATTGCAGATATATTGGAAATACCAATGAGTCAGGTGAAAGTTTACCTCCATCGGGCAAGGACGGCCATGCGCGCCAAATTGCTTCAAAATAAAAATTATGGATTTTAAGTATATAAAAAATCTACTGGATAAATACTGGGCGGGAGAATCTTCTCTGGAAGAAGAAGCCACTCTCCGCAACTATTTTCAGGGTGATGATATTGCTCCGGAGTTAAAATCTTTCCAGCCCATGTTTCAATTTTTTACGGCGGCTTCGGAAACGGAATCCGAGCAGGATGTTTTATCTCAAATGGATTTTGAGGAGGATAATATTATTCCACTAGCCAGTAGAAATAGTCCTTTTTATATATTTAAAAGAATCGCTGCTATCCTGATTTTGGCTGTCAGTTCTTTCTGGGCCTATCAGATGGTAACTTTTGATAATGACGTACAGGCGCATCAGTTGGATACTTTTGAAGAAGCCGAAGCCGAGGAAGCTTACCGAACAACACAAGCCGCTTTGCAACTCATTTCTGCAAAATTAAACAAAGGAAAATCTTCTGCCGCCGCAGGAATTTCCAAAGTAAGAGTGATGGACGGAATTTTTAATAATAAGAAAAATTCCAGTAGTAAATAACGAATAAGGAATTTAATGATTTAATAATTTTTATATGTCGAAAAAAAGCAATTCCCAAAATTATTTCCTGCCCCCGACGAAGGAGGGGCGACCTGGGAGATTTTTCGTAGCGCAGCGAAGAAAAAGATCCAAGTCGAAGGAAAAATTTTGAGGAATGTGCGTTTTCGACGGCATTTTGGTTCTTTTTTGCTGGAAAAAGAACAAAAGCAAAATTGAAAATTAAATGATATTAGGCCAGTTTCCAGCGTGAAAGTGATGGATGTTTTTAAAAAGAATTCTGAAAATAAGCAATAGGAATTTGATGATAATATTGTTTTCGTGTCAGGTGTCTCACCTGACACAAACAATAAGCAGGCTCTTTTAAATTAAAATAAATAATCTAAAATCATGAAACATATATTAATATTAATCGTCTTACTGCTTGGAGGGACTTCCCTCCAGGCCCAGGACGATGCCATTGCCCGATATTTCGGGAAGTACATGGACGACGACAATTTTACTTCAATTTATATATCAAAAAAAATGTTTTCTCTCATCGCACGGATGGATGAAGATGCCGATCCCGAATCAAAAGAAGTCATCGAAAATCTGGCCGGACTACGGATTCTGGTTCGGGAAGATGCCGGAGATTCCAATAAGTTTTACGAGGAAGCCATAACCATGATTCCAACAGAAACCTACGAGGAATTGATGACCATACGAAATGCAGATGAAAATATACGTTTTTTAATAAAAGAAAAAAACGATAAAATCAGCGAGTTGCTCATGCTGATTGCAGGGGAGGAGGACTTCGTACTCATTAGTATTATTGGTGATATAGAACTGGATAAAATTTCTGTCCTGGCAGACAATATGGAAATCGACGGGATGGAACATTTGAAAAGTATTGATGAGAAATGATTATATTTTATAATTAGAATTTAAAAAATTATCATGAAACATATTATAATATTAATTGCAATCTTAATCGCACCTGTTTTTATTTTTGGACAGCAGGAAATGAGCGTTCGGAAATTTTCAAAAAAATATAAGAAGGGAAAGGAATCGCTTTCCATCAAAGTGCCGGGTTGGTTGGCGAGAACGACTTTGGGCATCGCCGGAGAACCTGAAACTAAAAAATTACTAAAGGGTGTTCGCAACGTTCGGGTGACCATTGTAGAACAATATGCCAATCCTATTAAAAAAGAAGATATGAGTGCTTTGATGAATGGATTGAAAAATAATGAGATGGAACCCCTGCTGACCGTTCGCGAAAAGGAAACTAATATTGACGTGTACGTACAGGAAAAAGATGGTATCGCACGAAGATTATTCTTATTAGTAGAAGATGAATCTGATATGGTTTTGCTCAATGTCAAAGGCAAAATGAAAACCAAACAAATCGTCGATTACATCAATGACAATAGCGACGATTTTTTTATACGAGAGTGATTTTTATATATAAAATAATTTAACTGAAGAGTGGACTGGCGAAGGTTTCACCTTCGCCAAAACGTGAAGAGAAGTTTTTAACTTCCTTTTCCACAGGTTATAAACCTGTTCGCCTGTCACACCCAGCACTTCATCGTCAGGTGGGACACCTGACGGGAAAACATTTTCGTGTCAGGTGTCCCACCTGACACAAACAACAAGCAGGCTTTATTTTCTTCGGTTAAATTTATCATTCTAGCCCGGTGTTTCTTGTCAGGCGAGACGCCTGACGAAAACCTGAACTAGAAAGCCAGACAAAATACTCATTCTTTTATCCAGTTTAAAAACCAACCCCAAACAAATAGTATTTTCAAAAATATGCTTCACTAAATTTATATAATTTAAATTAAAATTTATGAAAAAGTTATTGTTCACAGCATTGCTGTGCTGGCCATTGCTATGCCTGGCCCAAAATCAAATTGCAGAAAATTTTTACCAAACTCATCAGGGAGAAGAATCCGTCGCTATCGACTTCAAAGGCTTTTTATTGAAAAGTTTGTTTGAAACTGAAGAAGGAAAAGAAGCCTCCAATTTCATCGATCGCTTCAGCCTCTACTCCTTCGACAAGGCCGAAACGAGCATCTCCGAAGGAGAAGCCAAACGACTCCGAAAAGCGTTCAAGCGACAGGGATTTGAAGAATTGCTCTACATCAAAGATGGCAATGATATTGTTGAATTTTCTATAATAGAAAAAGATAATGTCATTTCAGAAGTCATGATGTTGGTCAATGCCGAGGATTCCTTCACGCTCATGTCTGTCACCGGAAAGATTGATTTGAAAACCCTCGCCAAAGCAGATATCGAAGTCAACGGCAAAAAACCGCTCCAACATTTGGATGACGAAAGGCCGTAGATTTTAATGAAAAAATGAATAATTAATAATGAATAATTAAGGATATAAAATTGTTCATTATTAATTGTTCATTATTAATTGCTAATTTGTTTATCTTTGCCGCTCAATAGATTGTAAAACAAAATGGCGAAGAAAAATCCAGATTCAGGAAAAAATAAGCAAACCCCAAAAGCGAATAAACAAGCCCCGAAACCGGCTTCCAAACAAGCTAAAAAGAAGGTGCAAAAGCCTGGCAGCTCTGCCGACAACTGGCCTCGTTTTGCCTTGATTGGTATTCTTGCGCTGACCTTCGTTGCCTTCATTCCGTCCCTCATGAATGGCTTCACCAACTGGGACGACGGCGTCAATCTCATTGAAAATCCCTATCTCAATGCCTTCAACTGGCAGAATATCAAAAGCATTTTCACGACAACGATTATCGGTAACTACAACCCGTTGCCCATTTTTACCTTTGCCATTGAAAAGGCCTTGTTTGGGATGAATGCCACCGTTTTTCACGTCAATAATTTGCTGTTGCACCTCGCTTGTACCGGTTTGGTTTTTTGGCTGATTCGTGCGATGAAGTTTTCTCTGCCAGTCGCCATTATCACTACTTTGTTGTTTGGCATCCATCCGATGCGCGTCGAATCCGTCGCTTGGATAACGGAACGGAAGGATGTCCTCTTTGGCGTTTTTTATCTGGGCGCATTGGTGAGTTATGCTTATTATTTAAATAAAAATTATAATAAAAAATACTTTTGGATTGCCCTGGCCTTATTCATCCCGGCCTTGCTGTCCAAGATTCAGGCCGTTTCTTTGCCCTTGTCATTCCTGGCGATGGATTACCTCTACAAGCGGGAACTAAAGCTAAATTTAATTATAGAAAAAATTCCGTTTTTTCTCTTGTCCTTGCTTACTGGTTTGGCTGGAATTTTCTTTTTAGAAGACCAAGGCTCCTTAGAAATGACGACGACTTACCCGCTATGGCAAAGGCCCTTTATTGGGACATATACATTCGTCGTATATTTAATGAAATTTGTTTTTCCTTATGAAATGTGTGCCTTGTATCCCTATCCCAAGGAATTGGCCAATCGGTTTTACCTGAGTGTGATTCCCGTTTTGATGGTCTTGGGAGCAGCTTTTTATTTTGGTAGAAAAAGCAGGAAAGTTGGGTTTGGATTTTTGTTTTTCTTATTCAATATAATGTTCATGCTTCAGGTGCTTGGAGCCGGGCAGGGATTCCTGGCGGATCGATTTACTTATATTGCTTATATAGGTTTATTTTTTATGTTAGCAATCGGTTACGAATATGTTATAGAAAAATTCCCGGCGGTAAAGTGGCCAGTGAATATCGGGTTGGCTATTTATTTTATAATATTTTTTGCGATGACTTATGTTCAGTGTGGCGTTTGGAAAAACAGTGAAACGCTTTGGACGCATGTCTTAAAATATTATCCGGACATTTCCACGCCTTATCAAAACCGGGGAAAATATTATCGGGAGCAGGGTCAAACCCAACGGGCAATGGTCGATTACAACAAAGCCCTTCAGTACAATCCCGGCAGTGCGGAAACCTACACCGTTCGGGGCAAGGTCTTTTTTGATGAAGGAAACCTGACAGCTGCGCTTGAAGATTTTAATATGGCCATCACGCTGGACCCAAAATTGTACGAAGCATTGACCAATCGGGCAGGGGTGCACGCCTCTCAGCAAAATTTTGACAAAGCACTGGAAGACCTCTCCAAATCCATCGCTATCAAGCCGGATTTCAGGAATTCATATATGAGTCGTTCCTTGATTTACATGCAGTCCAACCGTTTTCAGGAAGCACTCGCCGATTACGACAAGTGTATCGAACTCGACCCATCTGATATAGAAATATATTATGAAAGAGCCATTGCCAAGCGTCGCCTGAAAGATTTACAAGGGGCACTTGCGGATGCCAACAAAGCCATCGAAGGCAAACCGACCGAAGGACGCTACTACAATCAGCGGGCTCAAATTTACCACGAGCTGGGCAATAAATCATCCGCTTTACAGGATGCTCAAACCGCAGCTGCGAATGGCACGCCTTTGCCACCGGAGTTTATGCAGTTGTTGCGGTAGGGGCTGAACCATGATTTTCTTGATGAACAAGATTTTCTTGATTCACCTCTCGATGAATCTTCGATTCGTAATAATCATAAAAATCCTAAAAATCCTGTGAACCTCCACTACGTTACGGATTTAACAAATGACAGCATTTCATTTGTTAAATCCGAGTGAACCTGTACTGACCTAAGCGTCAGTAACGAGGTTTTGATAAATGCACAACAAGCAG
>JAHDCK010000279.1 GCA_020629915.1 Saprospiraceae bacterium | reverse complement strand
GAAACGCAAAGATAGCGTTTTCTTTATTCTAAAAAAACAATTACTACAAAAACTAATCCCCGGAAAAATAAGTTCCAAAAATCAATAATTCACTAAAGCCCAGTAGGCTCCGCGCACCACTTCCGTCATTTTATCAAAATCCAAAGAGTGAATATCATCCGTGACCTCGTGGTAATTTTTGTTGCGGTAAAATGAAGTGTTGTTGATCATCACCGCATCCCAGCCGTGCTTCCAGTAGTTTTGATGATCCGAAAAATCAATGCCGGGCAACGCCTTAGGTGCATTGATGGAACGGACATCAATGGCCGCTGTTTTTTTCATATATCTTTTTATTTTGCGAACCGCACTGCCTTGCCCCAGCTTGCCGATGACCGCAATGAAATTTCCTTTTTTCGGATATAATAATTTTAAGAATGAAATGGGATATTCCTGGGAACCTTCTTCCTCGGAGAAATATCCAATCATCTCCAAGCAGATCATTAATTTTACATCTATATTATTTTTCACTAATGATTCGGCATGGATGGCGCTGCCCATGTATTGGGTGCGGAAGTAGGGTGGTTCTTCCAGGGAGTACGCCACAAAATCCACCCGGTATTTTAGGTCGGGTTTTAGTTCGCTGACCAGTCGGGCCATTTCCAACAGTCCGGCCACGGCACTGGCATTGTCATCCGCACCGGGTTGGTCGCCGCAGACATCGTAATGCGCCCCGACGATTATCCTCGGCCCTGCTTCCGGCCCAAAGGAGCAAAGAACGTTTTGGTATTCCTGCCCATCGGCCTGGTATTTTTGTCGGGAGGGTTGAGTATCTAATTTCGCAAATTCATCATATATGTAATCAGCTGCTTTGTTGAGCGAAGCGATATTCCGGGAATTTCTGGCCGGGGTGATTTCAGTCAGCACTTTGACATCGTTGTAAAGGCGTTCCTTTTGTACAGGGATAGAAGCGTTGTCTTTTGTGGAGGATAGAATGGGGTTTGTTATAATTAAAATAAAAATTATAAACATAAGTAAAATAATTGATAGTAAAATAAAGGCTGTCATTTTTAATTTTTTCATGTTATTAATATCGGATAAATGATTTATTGCACATTGTATTTTTAGGCTAGAAAAACTTAACAACCAAAAACAACCCCACTTCAAATTCTAGCCCAAACACCACGAATAATAGCTCGCCACATTTTATTAAAAATAAAAATACGCAAATCCTCATTCAAATATAACGTTTAATAGAACGCTGTTCTTTCTCTGTTGGTTTCCCGGCATCTTGTGGTTAGAATAATTAAATAATCATTTCCTCAAAATTTAAAATTATAGAACCATGAGAAAATTAATGATGATATTGCTTGCCTTGATTACAACCACTTTCGCCAAGGCACAACTGGGAGAAACCAACAAAACTTTATCGCCTTATTTTCAAATTCTTTCCGATGATCCGGGACAAAATGTAATGCCTTTGATTTCTACCAAAGCAGATGTGAACATCGCAGGTACGATTGCGGATGTCACCGTGCAGCAGGTGTATAAAAACGATGGAGATAAAACACTGGAAGCCATATATGTTTTTCCGGCATCTACAAGAGCGGCTGTTTACGCTATGCGGATGAAAGTTGGAGGGCGAATTATAGATGCAGAAATCCGGGAGCGCAACCAAGCCCGAAAAGAATACGAACAAGCCAAATCTGAAGGCAAACGCGCGTCCCTTTTAGAGCAGCAAAAACCAAATGTATTCCAGATGAACGTCGCCAATATTCTACCAGGAGAAAAAATACAGGTGGAAATGAAATATACGGAATTATTAGTTCCGACTGCCGGAGTTTACGAGTTTGTTTACCCAACGGTTGTAGGGCCACGTTATACGAATCAACCCGTAGCAGACGCAACAAACCGGGATGGATATACCAATATGCCTTATTCTAAAAAAGGCATAAAACCAACTTATACTTATAATATGAAAGTTCATTTATCTACTGGTTTGCCTATACAAGAGGTAGAATGTCCGTCGCACAAAGTAAATATAAATCACACAAATTATGATATAATTGATTTGAATTTGCATCCGGATGAGCGGTACAGCGGCAACAAGGATTTTATTTTTCAATATCGTCTGGCAGGAAGTGAAATCAATTCCGGGATGTTGCTGTACGAAGGAGACGAGGAGAATTTTTTCCTGATGATGGTACAGCCTCCCAAGCAGGTAGAAGAAAAACAAATTCCTCCTAGAGAATATATATTTGTTGTAGATGTGTCTGGTAGCATGAAAGGATTTCCACTTACGGTTTCTAAGAAACTGATGAAGAATCTAATTGCTAATCTAAAACCTACAGATAGATTTAATATACTTCTTTTTGCCGGAGGTTCTTCTGTTTTCGCTGATGAATCTGTGGAAGCTACTCCGGAAAATCTGGCGCATGCAGAAATGTTTTTGAGTAACCTCAGAGGAGGTGGAGGAACAGAATTATTGCCTGCTCTTAAACGTGCGCTGGCCTTGCCAAGATGTGATGATGCATTATCTCGTTCTACCATTGTGATTACGGATGGATATGTTTCTGTAGAAGAAGAAGCCTTTGATTTGATTAGAAGAAATTTGGATAAAACAAATATGTTTACATTTGGTATTGGTTCTGGTGTGAATCGTCACCTTATCGAAGGTTTGGCACACGTTGGGATGGGAGAGCCCTTAATCGTCACCTCCAAAGCCGAGGCGGATAAGAAAGCAGATTTATTTAGAAAATATATACAAACTCCTGTTTTAACTCAGGTTCAGGTCAATTATAAGAATTTTAATGTATATGATGTTGATCCCATATCTATTCCTGATGTGATGGCAGAACGTCCAGTCATCGTCTTCGGAAAGTATCGTGGAAATGCGGATGGAATCATAGAGGTAAAAGGAATGACCGGAGACAAACCCTACAAGGTGACTTACGATGTGGGAAAGGTAATGCCGGATATGCGCAACAGTGCTTTGCGATACTTGTGGGCGAGAGAGCGCATTCGTTTGATGGGAGATTATCAGGAATTGTCTTACGATGATAAGTTGGAAAAAGTGATTACAAATTTGGGATTAAAATATAATTTAATGACTGAATTCACTTCTTTCATCGCCGTCGATAAGGAAATTATCGCTAGTAATTATCGGGATGGAAAACCCGTTCTCGTCAAGCAAACACTTCCATTGCCCGCAAATGTTTCTAATACTGCGGTAGGTTTTGAGGCTAAAATTAAAGGAGTGAGCCGGGCTTCAAAAACAAAGAAAAATACCAGTAAGAAATATGCGTTTGATTTTAATAACAATGATTTTATTATAAGTGAAAATTTAAAATCAGAAATTGAATTCAAGATGAACGTCGCACTTTCCTGCCTGAAAGATTGTAGTGCAAAGAAAGGGAAGTTGATACTAAAAGTAAAATTGAATGAAAACGGAACCGTAGCAGAAGTCAAAGTTCTGAATGAGCAATTACAAGAAATAGAGGAAAGTTGTATGATAGAAAAAATATTGCAATGGACAATAGAAAGTTCTGTAACAACGACTGGCTGGTTTGAATATAGTGTTATTATAAAATAGGTTTTAGGTGCGCAAGGGGTAGGGTAAACGTACTTTACCTCTTGGCTTTTTTAAATTGTCATTGAATACTTCGGTACTATGATTTCATTTGGGATTTAAACTAGTGTATATATTAGAAAAGGATTGCATTAATAATAACTTCCAAATCAAGTATTTATATTGGAAACAAATGCTTAAGAAGAGGACATTGGCCTAATTGAATTTAGGCTCAGGTTCCCAAAAATCCGTTAAAAACACAAAACTGTTTGAGCTGGATAGATATTTACATGAAAATATATGTACTGTAACCTAGGTGAGTTTAAGTGAAACCTTTAGATCAAAGCGAGTTTTTTGTGTTTAGGATTTTTGGGGTTCTGTGCCGTTAAAAATTCAATTAAGCCTTGATTTTTTTGTTACTTTTTTTATCAAGAAAAAAAGTAAATTAAGATAAGAAATAATTCAATATTAAGGTAAATGTCCTCTATTGTTATGCAAGTAAAAAGCAGTAAGATTTAGATAAAAAATAACATAAAATCACCTCAATCATGAAAAAATCAAAAATAATAATTTTCCTTATCCTTCTTGTAGGAATTTTTTACAGCTATGCAGTTTCCTGTGCAGGAGCAACAAGTTTCAATAAATGCAATATTTCAAATAAGAAAAGAAGCAATATTGTTTTTATCATGGGCGAGGATGGTGCGACAAAAAATCAGTACTACACCAAGGCCAAAACCTACTACGAAAATAACCCAAAATACCAGGGAGAAGAAAAAGTATTTCATTGCCGTTCCCTGGAAGAAATTTTAAAGCATTTAAAAGAAAATAATATAAATAATCTCCCTTGGGGAAAAATTAGAATTGTGGTACACAGCAACGAATGGACAGGAATGGATATGTCCGTATTGAAAGACGGAGAGCGGCTGACAACAGAAATATTAAAACAAGCTATACGAGAAAAAATGATTTTGCCTTTGTCAAATGATGTTGTGGACGAACAGTCTGAGGTCATCATCTACGGATGTGGCTCCGGGAAAAATCTGGAATTATCCAGCGCATTGAGCAAAGCAGTAGGAGGGGAGGATGCCCGGAGACCTATTGTTCGCTCCACAACACATTTTGTTTTGTACGAAGCAGACCGGGTTTCAAATAAAACAGAAAAATATATGACAAAAGCCTGGTATGGGTATTTTAAGACGGGGTATCGCCCAGGAGATATTCGCCTGGCCAACCAATTCAAAAAACAATATCCCAACGATACAATCAACTGGCGCAATGCCCTGGAACGAACCCGCCCCGGCATGAAAAAGAAAACTTTTCACCACACTTTTAATATTCCTGTGGAGTGGATAGTTACTTATCCTTCTGAGGCTGATCGCCCGGAGTTGAAAACCGAAGCCCAACAAATTGCCTGGCTCAAAAGCCAATCTGAATTAATGGATATTATAAATAAAACAAATATACCATTAGAATATTTTAGGAAGCGTTTTAAGGGAATCAATTACACCTTTGATGATGGCGTAACCGAGCCCGCCATAAAATTTGAAGGCAAAACAACCGTAGTTTGTATTTTAAAACCAATTATAGAAAAAAAGAATAACGAAATCATCCCCTACGAACCCAACCTCGAAGACACCTGCTTTTATTCCATTGTACAATAATTCAATATTCCAATATTCCAATATTCCAATATTTTTTATTGTACTATTGTACTATTGTACCATTGAATCAAGGGGTGATGATTTTAGAAAAAGCAGCGGAGATTTCTCTTTTGCCGAGATATTTGGAGAAGAGGTTGTTCGTGTCCACAATGCGAAGACTTTGTTCCTTATCTTCAGAGAGGTAAAACCATTGTTCGGTATCTATGGGATTAGATTTTTCAGAAGTCCACATTTTACCTTTTAGATATTCGTATAAGTTATATTTCGTATTGTTGTAATCTATTTGCTTAGGCGGATCAGCTTTAAGGAAAAAGATTCGGCTGGCTTCCATAAAATCCATCTTGGACTCTAAGTAGGGAAGATGAAGCCCTTTGTCTTGTTTTATATATAATAATTTTGAATTATTTTTAAAATCCACCAGCTGGATGAGCTTGTCAGAGTCGCCATTATTCCAGTCATATTGAGATAAGTGAGCCGCCTCATAAGATTGACTTTCATAATCTACATAATGTCCTTTTTGCAAGTGCTGGACTTCCGGATTATGGATTTGTTTTGGTTTTTCCGCCGGACGGGGCTTGTCCTTTATCTGCGGCTTCGGCTTGGTGTGGGACTCATATTCTCCTGAGACAGCTTCATCTGCAATACCCAATTTATCTTCAATAACTTTTTCCAGTTCGCGGAGATCGTGGGCGTCTGTCATTTTATATTCACTCCAAAGCGTCACTGCTTTTCCGGTGTTAAGTTTAGCCTGTAATCTGTAAGTTTTCGATGTTCCGTTTTCGCCACTTCTAATAATTTCTTTTACAAAAAGCTGGTCAATTTCAGAAGTCGGAATAGACTGGTTTCCCTTCCACCAGGGGATGGGGCCGGAGTTGATTTCAAGGTTTCCGGGTGAAGCTGTTATCGTAGTAGAATTTATAAACAGGCAAAGGGTGTAGTAAGTCAATCCTACTCCAACGGCTACGTGACCAATGGGAAAAATGATCATCAGCCAGTCCATTGGCGTTCCGGTTTCGAAAGAAAAGGCCATCGAATACCAAACAATCAAAAAGGCATTCCAGGCAATGCAAAAGAAAACGAGAAACAAGGCTACTGGCTTAAACCACTTGTAGGTAATGATAATATCATTCCCGATTTCTTCATATTTGAATTTATCGTTGGAGAGCATTTGGTTTTGGTTTTATTTTAAAATTAAACATTTTTGAAATAAGTAACCGGCCACAATAATCTTTAAAATACTTTGAACGATTTTTTAATTT
>JAHDCK010000278.1 GCA_020629915.1 Saprospiraceae bacterium | reverse complement strand
TTAGAATGAGGAATGCAAAATCAGGTATTTTTCATTCTACATTTTGCATTCCTTATTTATAAAATTAATTATAGCTCTCCAGAATTTGCTCGGCGTGGGTTTTGGTGACGACTTTAGTAAATACCCTTTCCAGTTTTCCTTTTTCATCAATGATGAAGGTGGTGCGGTGAACGCCATCGTATTCTCTGCCCATAAACTTCTTCGGGCCCCATACGCCAAATTGATCCATCAATTCGTGCTCGGCATCGACTATTAAATTAAAAGGAAAATTATATTTTTTTATAAAATTTTGATGCTTCTTCGCAGAATCGGGACTGACACCCATCATTTCAAATCCTTTCTTTTTTAAATCTTTGTATGCATCACTCAGACTGCAAGCCGCATTGGTGCATCCCGGTGTATTATCAGCAGGATAAAAAAATAATATTAATTTTTTACCTTTAAAATCTCCAAGCTTCCACTCCTTTCCATTTTGATCTATTGCCTGAAACTTTGGAGCTTTATCGCCTTCTTTTAATGTGGTCATATTGATTAATTTATAATTTTGGTTTTAAATAAAATGATCTAATACTGCGACCGCTCTGCGGTTGTTATGATGCTATTTTCACAAACAGCTAACATACTGTGACCGCTCTGCGGTCAGCACATGCAAATTGACCGCAGAGCGGTCGCAGTATTTTTTATGAGAAACGCATTTTGACAAATAAAATAGAACAGCACAATGTAATTTTTGTTTTAGGAAATTAAATTTCCGCCTGCAATTTCTACTTTTACTAAAAAGAAAACCATTATGAACCGAATTTATCTCTTCCTGCTATGTTTCCTCCCTCTTTTTGCCTTGGGTCAAACCAAAGATCCCGGATTGCAAAAACTGGAAATGCAACTAGACAATCTCGAAGTAGAGATCGCTAATTTGAAATTAAAAATCGAAGATAAAAAACTCGAACTCCTAAGGAAAGACATCAAAAAACTGGCTTTGCCCAAGCTGGAATCCGGCGAGGAAGTCATCGAACACGCAGCAATGTCCCTCGTTTATTCCGAGAAACACGAGCAAGCCAAATGGGTTGCACATATCATCACACCGGATGTCATCAAAGGAAATTATGGCCGAACTAATGACTTCCGCCAAGACCCCAAAATCAAATCCGGCTCCACCAAGCAGGAAGATTATTTCCTCACCTTTATGAAACCGGACAGCACAACGGGTTATGATGGCTTCGGCTACGACCGGGGACACCTTGCTCCTTCTGCTGATTTCCGCTGGACAAAGCAGGGGATTTCCGAGTCCTATTTTTATTCCAATATGTCGCCGCAAGCTCCGGAGTTTAACCGGGGGAGATGGGCTGAACTGGAAGGACTGACCAGAAATTATATATATAATAATCCAAACACAAATCTTTACGTCGTCACCGGGCCTGTCCTGAAAGACGATTTGCCTGTCCTTGAGCGCAGCGTCAACAAGGTAACTATCCCGGAATTTTACTTCAAGGTCATCCTGGATTATAGCCAGCAAAAAGGCATCGCCTTCCTCATGCCTAACAAAGAATGCCTGTACCCGGTGGAACATTATGCGGTGTCCATAGACAAGGTGGAAGAGGTCAGCGGTTTGGATTTTTTCCCGGCTCTGGATGACGCGCTTGAAAAAACGGTGGAGGAGCAACTAGCTCCAAAAGCCTGGTTGTCGGATAAGGAAAAAGATGATGTGCAGCCGATTTACCCGCCCTCCCTTCCCAGGAATCACTTCAACACCATTCAAGCAAAAATGCTGGTGGACAATGGCAAGGAATGCTACGTTTGTGGTACGGTTGTCAGTACCAAACTCAGCCGAAAGGGGAATGTCTTTTTAAATCTGGATAAAAAATTTCCCAAGCAGATTTTTTCTGTTTTTATAAAAAAAGAAAATATCGTCAACTTTAGTTATCCGCCGCATGTTGATTTGTACGGAAAAAAAGTCTGTGTCAAGGGCAAGGTGAAGAGCATGTTTGGCGTTCCTGCTATGACGATTGCCGGAGAAAGTTCGATCCAGTTTTTGGAAGATTAAATTTAATACGAGAATATGGAAATGCGTGAATACGAGAATGGTTTTTAAGTTGTCATATAGGTTTCTGGTTTTATTTTTATTGATTTCAAATTTGAGTTTTGCTCAAAAGTTTGAGTTTAATGATCGTTGTAATACGGCTTATGACAAGATCATGAGTTTGCGGTTTGATGAAGCGAGTGTTTTATTAAAACAGGAAAAGAAAAATAACCCCACGAATCTCGTTCCTGATTATTTAGAAAATTATATAGATTTTTTCAAGGTATTTATAAATGAAGAAAAGGCGGAGTTTGATCAATTGGAACCGGGCAAAAATAAACGACTGGCTCGAATTGAAAAAGGTGATCCTTACTCTCCTTATTTTTTATTTGTACAAGCAGAAATCCGATTGCAATGGGCCTTGGCTCGCTTGAAATTTAACGAATATTTTACGGCATTCACGGAAGTGAGAAAAGCCTATAAGCTCCTGGAAAAAAACCAGAAAAAATACCCCCATTTCGTTGCCAATAAAAAAAGCCTCGGCATTTTACATGCGATGGTGGGGACAATTCCCGATAGTTATAAATGGGGTGTGCAGTTGTTGGGTGGAATGGATGGCACCATCGCACAGGGCAAAAAGGAACTGGAAGAGGTCTTGGCTTTTGCTCGCAAAAATGAGTTTTTCTACGAGGAAGAAACGATGGTGATGTACGCCTTCCTCATGCTTCACCTCAACAAAGAAGAAGGAGCTGCCTGGAATATTGTCAGCAATGGAAAGCTCAATCCGAGGACCAATCCGCTGGCTGCTTTCGTTCTCGGCAATGTGGCGATGAATACCGGGAATACCGATAAGGCCATTTCCATTTTGGAAAACCGGCCCAGGGATGCCGCCTTTCATCCGTTTCACTATTTAGAGTTTATGTTGGGCTTGTGCAAGGTGCACCAACTCGATCCGGGCGCAAGAAAACATTTTAATAATTATATTAATAATTTTAAAGGCCAAAATTATATCAAGGAAGCCTATCAAAAAACAGCTTGGTCATATCTGGTGGAAGGCAATACAGAACAATATTATTTTTATATAAAAAATTGTCTTACGAAAGGAGCAGCATCTGTGGGCGAGGACAAAAAAGCACTGAAGGAAGCGCAAAGCGGGACGGTTCCGAATGTAGATTTAGTGAAGGCGCGTTTGTTATTTGATGGCGGATATTTTAAAGAATCTTATAATTTATTATCTGGTTTATCTGATGCTCATTTTACGACTGATCGCACGAGGTTGGAATACATTTACCGCAAGGGGCGGGCAGCTCACGGCTACAATAAAATGGAGGAAGCGATTCAGTATTATAACACGACTATTGAAAAAGGGCAATATCTTCCCTACTATTTTGCCTGCAATGCCGCCTTGAAGCTAGGCTTGCTCTACGAGCAACAAGGCCAAAAATCTCAGGCCAAATCCAAGTACCAACTATGCCTGAGCATGAAACCGGACGAGTACAAAAACGGCTTGCACCAGCAAGCGAAAGCCGGACTAAACCGGTTGCGTTAGCAGTTTTTGGGTTTGGTCCAGCAGCCAGTCTTTTTCCGGGAAGTTTTCTTCGGTTTCAATTTTGTCTTTTAGTTTTTGTACGGCTGCTTTGTCGTAGGGATTGACTTTCATCAGCTTTTCGGTAAAGCGAATAATTTTTAAATATCTTTTTTTGTGGTAGGTGAGTTCTTTTCTTCGTATGAGATACATCCTAAAAGTATGAAGGAAAGAATCGAGTGCTTTTTCTGCTTTGGTTTCGTAGTATATTTTTAATAAAATAAGACGGCCAGCTAAATTATTTAATTTGTCTTCTGTTTCTGCATCTTGCAAATAGAAAATTGCTTTTTCATAATCTTTTTTCTCATAAGAAAATCTTGCCATGTTTAGATTAAAGATTTGTTCTTTGTATTCGGAATTTAAATTATCCTTATACTTATATATAAACTCTTCTGCCCAAGAAAATCTTTTGAGTTTCAGTCCCGCATAAACAATATTTCTATAAGTACCATAGGGGATAGAATCATCAATGAGTAATGCTTTATTCTTAATCCCTTCATTGACTAATTTTAAAAATTCCTCTAAGTATTCTAAATTCCCTCTATTGACATTATATATACATAAATTAAAAGCTAAAACATAGAAATCAAATAATTCTTCCTGGGACATAAAACGACCATTCTTAAATAGCATTTTCTTAAATTCATTAAAATAACTTGTCTCATCAGCATTTTTATACGCCTGGAATCCATAGAAATATAAATTTACCGCAGGATTCTTTAGGTATCCTTTATCTTTTTCAAGTAATTTTAATATAGGCTCCAAAATAGGTAAACTATAGTCTTGTTTTTTTATTCCCTGTAAACTCACATTAACAATTGCCCATCTCATATATTCAGAGATTACGTATATATTTAGGTTTTCATTTATTTCTTTTAAATTAAACTCCTGAAAACGATTCCCCAAGTGTGCAAAAGCATATCGTTCTGCCTCTAACTGAAACCTGTTATAGTAATATTTTGGGTTTCTCTCTAAATGCTCAGCACCTTTGGTATTAATTTTGTTCCATTTAGAGTTGAAAGGTTTTTTTATTTTTCTTTTTTGATATTCTTTTAATAATATCAAATCCCTTTCTATTACATTGTCCTCCAAATATTGTTTTACTAAGAATGATTCCAACTGGTTTACTAGTTGAAATATTAGAAGACGAATCTTACTATTTGCCTTTGATTTTTCGGCCTCAAATAAACTAAAACATTCCTCTCCTAGAATATTATTTTCAAGGTCGGAAATGTTCTTTCTCATGAATTTGAATAATAAATAAACATTCGAATTTTCACCAGATGAGGTTTTAATAAATTTTTCAGCTTTTCTTATTTCCTCTTTTGTTAGGCTAGTAAATATTGAAATCAGTTTCTCTCCTTTCATTTTATAACTTTTCTAGGCCCTAAGCTACTAATAATCAGTTAATTAAATTGAATTTTCACACTTTTTTTTACAACAAAACCTAAAATATGTAGTTGTTCCTAGCTGCATATGCATCTAACTTTACAGTATTAAAACACATTAGACATGAAAAGGCAAACTACACTTAAAGAGTTATCGAAAACATTAGCGATAATTTCTAAAAAAGATTCAGGAAAAATAATTGGAGGCAATGGAGAAGAAGAATCCTCCGAACTATTAATTACTGAGGATTTAATCTAAAATGATTTGAAATAAACCCCGAAAAGGCCAAAGCAAACAACTCCAATACTTTGAAAACACCAAAGATCTTGCCTTTTCAAACATTGCGGTGGGGAAATCCCTAAAGAGGGATTTACCCTTCCTTTGTACGAACCCTGCTGACCCATACAGCCCAAGCTTCGGAAACTAAGAAAAACCTAACACTGCTACGACCCACTTTTTCAAACAATTCTAAGGGCACTCTCATCCAAAAACAGAGTACCCTTTTTCTTTTTTTGGCCAACCCATTCATTTTTCCCATTTCTGGTTTACAAGATGATATATTAATTGTATTTTTGAGGAAACTGAATTTTTCTATTACATGAAAAAAGAGTCCGACAAGCAGGATATATCACCAGTTTCAGAAACGGATGCGGCTTCCCTTTTGGTTGAAAACCAAAAACTCAAGCGGAAAGTGACGCAGCTTTCTACCGAACTGGAAAATCTGCAAAACTTCAATAAGGATCTCGAAAAATTTGCTTATGTCGCATCTCATGATCTCCATGAGCCCTTGCGGATGGTTAGCAATTTTGTGCAGCTTCTGGACTTTGAGTTTGGAGACAATATCAGTGAAGAGGGTAAGTCTTATATTCAGTTTGCCGTAGACGGCGTTACCCGGATGCAAAAACTCATTGATGACTTACTCGTGTATAACCGAGTAGGAAAACCCGACTTGAGAATGACGGAAATCAAAATTGATGATGTTATTTTCCTTCAGTTACATAAATTAAAATCCTATATTGCCGAAAAAAATGCAGAGGTGGAAGTTATCACTTCTCCCCTTCCCGCTATCCTCGGAGAATTCAAACAAATCGGTATTATTTTTTATCAACTCATAAAAAACGGCATCCAGTTTAATACTTCTGATAAACCTCTGATCCAGATTTCTATTGAACCCATTGAAGATATGTGGCATTTTCATGTAAAAGATAACGGAATAGGAATCAAAGATGGAAATGAAAATAACATATACAATGTATTTTACAGGCTAAATGGTCGCCCAAACGCAGAAAACACAGGAATAGGTTTGGCTCTTTGCAAAAAAATTGTGCGAAGGCACTCCGGAGAAATTTGGTATACCTCTGAAGAAGGTAAAGGCACAACCTTTTCCTTTTCCCTACCCAGAAATTTAAACCCCGGATAAGATATTTTTGATTTTAAATAAGTAACCGGCCACAATAATCCTTAAAATACTTTGAACGATTTTTTAATTTC
>JAHDCK010000277.1:4910-6490 GCA_020629915.1 Saprospiraceae bacterium | reverse complement strand
TATTTTAAATAACTCTATCAAAATTACGCCCAAATAACTGTTTAGTTACTAAAAATGATGTCTTTTGGGCATTATTTAACAACTCTTTAGCAAATTTGGGGTTATATTTTCCCAATACCATTAAAAAATGAGAAAAAAGAAAATCGCTGTGGCGGTGGGCGGAGCGAGCGGAAGCCTCTACGCCAAAGTCCTTTTAGACAAAATATCTGACCTGTCGGATCAGCTGGAAGAAGTTGGAATGGTGATGAGTGATAACGCCCGGTTGACCTGGGAATTGGAACTGGGAGAAAAATCTTTTGAAAAATATTCCTTTAAAATATATGACAAGATGGATTTTTTTGCGCCTTTTGCTTCTGGTTCTGCCGGGTATGATGCACTGATTGTTTGCCCCTGTTCGATGGGGGTTTTAGGTAGAATTGCTTCCGGTATCTCCAACGATCTCACCACCAGAGCTGCTGATGTAATGCTAAAAGAACGGCGAAAACTGATTTTGATGATTCGGGAAACGCCTTACAATTTGATTCATATTAAAAATATGATGACCGTTACTGAAGCGGGTGGAATTATTTGCCCCGCCAGTCCTTCCTTCTACAGCCGACCTGATAATTTTGAAACACTTGCGGCTACTGTGGTAGATCGGGCAATTGAGCTGGCAGGATTAAAAATAAAAACTTATCGCTGGCCGAAGGAGGAAGGATAAAAGGATATTATCACTGACAGGAGAAAACTCTTTTATTTTATATTAATAAAAAACATACCCAAAAGAAAGCCGCAGTATGGCTCCAGGTAAAAAATAAACGCCCTCTTCATTGACAAAGTTGAAAAAAAGCTGGTTGGACTCTAACTGGGCATCTTGTGGGATGCTATCCTCCTTAATATCTACCATAATAAATCGTCCGCCGAACCCTACTCCAAAATCCATTACCCAATTGTCGGAACTCAAAAAGTGCATACTTCCCCAGGAGAAATAAACACCAGGAGAAGATTTGGTTACTTTGTAATCAAGAATTTGCCGATAAAGGCCATCGTATCGGGAGAACCAATCATTTTCATTATGCCAAATTCTTTGATATTGAAAAATGCCACCAAAATACATTCTGCCTTTGGATGCAGGATAAAAACCTGTTTTATAGGTTTTTAATTCCAGGCGGGTACGAAATCCCTGAAACCGATCATTAGTTATTCCGCCGTTGTAAAAATTGCGAATATAAGCACCCTCAACGTGGAGATAAATTTTATCGTTCAGTTGTTTCTCCACTGAAAACTGAGCTCCGGGATTTACAAAATTTAAAAATCCGGCCGGAGAATATTTTACTGCCCAGTTGACAGGTGGGCTAGTTTCCACTGGTTCCATATTTATTTCCTGCCCAAATACATTAACGCACAAACATATAAGTAGAAATGCAAATGCTTTTTTGCAAAAATACATAAACTTTAATTTATTATAATAAAAAAGAACAGCAGGGATAGGAATAAAAAGTAGATAGCACTTTCCTTTACACTGAATACTGCAAAGGAAAGTACTTTTTAAAAATATATTAAGTTTGGATTGGAATATTAGAAATTTCAACAATATTTTC
>JAHDCK010000277.1:0-4900 GCA_020629915.1 Saprospiraceae bacterium | reverse complement strand
TGAACTGGCGAATATTATCAGGAGAAATTACTAATAAGATTCCGTTTAATGTGATTACATCAACCGCTTCAAAGCCTGTCATTCGATTTATTTCAGTTACCTTGCCATCTTCCCCTACCTCAAAAACCACCACACCTTCCCAGCCATCACAAACAAAAAGATGCTGGCCGTCTAAACCTAACCCTTTTGGCCCATACATTGGAACATGGTCAATCAACTCCGGATTTTGAATGTCTTCAATACTCAGCACGTGAAGTGCGTTATCGCCAGCCCCAAGGCGACAATCTCCATTGTCTCGTAAAGTAACAAAGGCATAATCGTCATTTGCCACTACTGGATCACAACTTTGGATATGCTGGTATTCTGAGATGCGGGAAACCCTACCATTATCTTCTATACGATAAATATACATGCCACCAGTCGCTCCCATAAACAAATATTCCTTCATGGAGAAAATAGTTTCAATTCCAAATCCAATTTCTTCTTCTCCGACAAACTGAGGAGAATCCGGCTGGCTGACATCGTAAATTTTCATTCCACCCGAATTGACGATATACATATAATCTCCTACAATGGAAAAACGGGCTAAGGAACCCGATTGTCCTTCTGTCGCCGAAAAATCTGAGGATTCCTGGGAACAGGAAATGAATCCCATCACTATTATTAATACAAATAAAATATTTTTCATTATATTATTTTTAATATATTTAAATTATTTAAAACATTTTGGATCGGTTAACGTAGCTTCTTCCCAATCCACTACCACGCCTTTGGTGGCATCCACACATTCAAAATAACCTGAATACCCTTCCGGTGAACCCAATTCTTCCTGAGGATAAATATTCTCTACCCTGTTGACGACTTTAATATTCTCCAAATCCCGAATGTCCAAAACGACCATATCCGTAAGATTATCTACATAAAGAAAATCCCCTTTGACCGCCATATCCTTGGCACCTATGATTTTCAGAAATTTAAGGGGAACGGGATTATTAGGGTCATTATTATTAATAATATGAACGCCCTGAAGGAGTTCACTCACAAATATATGTTTATTATAATAATAGATTTTACCTAGATTTCTTAGAGAATGCGGTTCCTCTACTCTTACTTCAAACCAATCGTCGCCGGAGTAGTAAACCGGTTTGAGTCCCGGGATTTGACGATCCTCGTCCACTGTATCTACCTCACAAGCAGAAAAAGCCAGAAGCAGAAAAGCAAAAAATGAACTTTTAAATAATATTGTTTTCATCAGATGATTTTTTTAATAAGAAAAAATAGTCATACAATTTAAAGTCGGTACACCCAAAAAGACGATAAATTGGACAAAAAGGGTTGGGTAAGAACCAATAAAATAACTAAAAAAAAGGTAATCTGCCGAAAGAATCCGGGTTTTGGTCAAAATTCAGGTTAGGAACTTTTGATTAAGCAAAAATGGCATTAAATTTATACCTTAACATTATATCATACAATAGACATCCCCGCAAAACGGCGGTTGTCTAATTCCAAAACTAAAATTTACATGGCTGGAAATTTCCAAAAGATTTTTGATGAAATAAATGGTCTGGATGAAAAAAGTAAAAACTCCCTGATCCGGGCACTCGAACAAAACAACTTAAAAGGATTTGACTATCTCGAATTCCGACAATCCCTCCAGGCACTCACTGCGATGCAAATGGATGAATCTACTTCTTATAAATCTGCCTTTGCCACCGCTTCCACAATGGGACTGACCAAAGATAAACTCCTAAAAACAGCAGAGCATTACAAGCAGATTTTATCAAAAGAAAAAGGTAAATTTGATCAGGCTTTGCAGGGACAGATTCAACAACGGATTTCGGGACGGCAGGAAGAAGCCAAAAAACTCGCTGCTGCTATCAAGCAACACGAGGAGCAAATTTTAAAATTGAAAGAAAAAATAAAAGCCTACCAGGGCAAAATAGATAACTCTCAAAATTTGATCGATGCGGATAAAGCTAAGATCGAACAGACGAGAAATAATTTTGAATCTACTTATACGAATATTCTATCTGCAATAGAAAGCGATATTCAGAAAATAAACAATTTATTATAATATGTCTGAATTTAATTTACAGGACTATAAACCCAAATCCTTCTGGCAACGACCAGAAGGCGTAACCGGAGCTATTTTTGGTGGAGCTTTGTTACTAGGTGGCGGGTATCTCCTTTATACGATGCTGCCGATTCTCATCGGATTGGCGGCCAATACGATTTACCTTTTGCTTATGGTTTTGGCCATTGCTGCCCTGCTTTACATGGTCTTTGATCCTCGGATGCGCAATCTGGTTTGGTATGGTTATAAAAGTGTGATGCGCTGGGTTACCGGGTTGTTTGTCCAAATTGATCCAATTGGTATCCTTAAATCTTATGTTGAGGATATGCAGGACAACTTGCGTAAAATGAGTAAGCAAATTGGAAATCTCAAGGGACAAATGCGCCGGTTGGAAGGTTTGATTACCCAAAACAACAAGGAAATCGATCAGAGTATGCTCATTGCTAACAAAGCCAAGGAGCGCAATAATAAAAAGCAGATGGTACTCAAAGTGCGCAAGGCTGGGCGATTAAAAGAATCTAATGTCAAGCTCTCCGATTTGCATAAAAAAATGGGTGTGCTATATAAGGTATTGAAGAAAATGTATGAAAATTCTGAAATTCTTCTGGAAGATACCAAGGATCAGGTGCGAGTGAAAGAAATCGAACGCAAGGCAATCCGTACCTCTCATTCGGCGATGAATTCTGCGATGAATATCATGCGAGGAAATGAAGATAAACGCGTGATGTTTGACCGGGCGATGGAAGCGATTGCGGAGGATGTTTCCAATAAGGTAGGAGAAATGGAACGCTTTATGGATATTTCTGCCAATTTTATGGATTCGGTGGATTTACAGAATGGCGTTTTTGAGGAAGAAGGTTTAAAAATGCTGGAGAAGTGGGAAAAGGAATCCGAATCTTTATTGTTGGGAGAGGACAAAGCGACTTTGCTTTTGGATGATGGCAATGAAACTTCTTCTTTCGATTTAGATCAGCCCATTGCTAAGCCTGAGAAAAGGCAAAACTCCGGGGATAGTGATTATTCTAATTTATTTGATTAGAGCATGTATAAATTTATATTTTTCCTGATATTTTCTCTACCATTTTTTAGCTATTCTCAACAAAATGTCTTTGATGACTTTGAGGGGAACGGAACTATTTCTACCTGGGCCGGAGATGGTTGTGGACTTAATACTAGTTTTTCCAATCCCTTCCCGCAAGGCATCAATACTTCCCTTACGGTTTTAGAATACCAGGATCAGGGTGGAGACTGGGCGAACATTCGTTTTGATGTTTCTCCTAATTTTAATTTTGACAATCATTATACCTTTTCTATTAAAATATATGTTCCATCCTCAAGTATAACAGGAAATCAACCCAACCAGGTTTCCCTAAAACTTCAGGACGGAACTCAGGCAGCTCCCTGGGCCACTCAATCTGAAATTATCAAACCACTTCTTCTGGATCAATGGCAGACCCTGACTTTTAATTTTAAAAATGATACCTATATCAACCTTGATCCGGCATCTCCTCCCCCGACGGAGCGAACGGATTTTAATCGGGTGTTGATTCAGGTAAACAGCGAAGGAAATAATGATCAGGTGACGGCGTACATTGATGATGTTCAATATGACGGAACCGTTGGCGGAAATAATTCCCCTTTTACTGAATTGGTTTGGTCCGATGAATTTGACGGAAGCGGAGATTTGGATTTGAATAAATGGTTTCGGCAGCATCAGTTGCCTGTTCCCGGTGGCTGGTTTAATGGAGAGATACAACATTATACGGATCGCGAGGACAATTCTTTTCGGGAAAATGGAGTTTTGCGGATTTTGGCGAAGCGGGAAAATTATTTTGATCAGGGCGTCACCAAGGAATTTACATCCGCGCGTTTAAATTCAAAATTTGCATTTCAATACGGGCGTGTGGAGGTTCGGGCGAAGTTGCCATTCGGCCCCGGCACCTGGCCTGCCATTTGGATGCTTGGCAAAAACATCAATGAAAACGGAGCCTATTGGCAAACTCAGGGATTTGGTACAACCGGCTGGCCTGCCTGCGGGGAGGTGGATATTATGGAGCATTGGGGGACGAACCAAAATTTTGTTTCGAGTGCCATCCACACGCCTTCCAGTTTTGGAGGGACGGTCAATTATGGTGGTCAGGCCATTGCCAATGCCTCGGATGCCTATCACCTTTATGTAGCTGAATGGTCTGAGGAGGAAATAACTTTTAGTGTGGATGGAAATGTTTATTATACGTATAACCCTGATGTGAAGGATGCAGATACCTGGCCTTTTGATCAGGAAATGTATTTTATATTAAATGTTGCTATGCTTCCAACGGTAGAACCCTCTTTCACAGAATCGTCTATGGATATTGACTATATCCGGGTTTTTCAAGAAGGCATAACAGCTGTTAATAATTTATCTGAAACGAGAATTCCAAAAGTCTGGCCGAATCCGGTACAGGATGAATTGCGTTTTGAATGGTCTGCAACTGATTCTCAAATTTTAGATATAGTGATATATGATATTTTTGGAAGAACAATATTAAAAAGAAAAGTAGCTACTGACAATGGTTTTGTTAAGGTGGATGGCTTAGGAGATCTTCCGGGTGGAATGTTTATTGTGCGAGGTAAAAGTAAGGGAAATAGGATTAGTTTTAAATTTTTAAAACAATAGATATTTATTGCTGGAATGTTTGAGCGGAAATGCCAGGGGATATTTGTTTAACTTATGAATATAGATTTTATTTATTTTTACTTTTTCTTGACAAAAAGAACCATGACTGAAAGATCCCGAAGGGTGAAAGTCCCAGAGGACTTTCAAGTGAAGGAACCACGAAGTGG
>JAHDCK010000007.1:10799-36210 GCA_020629915.1 Saprospiraceae bacterium | reverse complement strand
AGCAGAGGTAAAATGTATTTTTATAAAACGGGATTTAAATTTATTTTAAATATACCTAAAAATAAATTGTCAGAGTTTGATAAAGCCATTCAAAAACATCCGGAAGTCTACGAGTCGTTTGAGCCGGATTGGAAAATTCAAAAAGATTAACTGCCTTGAAACTTGCCTTATCATATATTATTTTTTTATTAAAAGCCTCCCGGCCCGGACTTTGGTTTCCGGCGGTTTGGTTATATTTACTTCCGTTGAGCCGGGAATATTTCTGGGAAGATTATCAATTTTGGGCAGGATTGATTTTTGTTTGTTTTCCTTTGAATCTTTTGGTGTACGGATGGAATGACCGGGTCGATCGGGAAACAGACAGACTCAACCCCAGGAAAGATAGTTTCCTCTTCGGAGCCAGAGGAACGGACGAAGAGTTAGATGCGCTCCCAAAATATATGTTTAGTTTGTTTGCATTAGCGGCGGCTGTTTTTGTATTTTGGGAAGGATGGATCATGCTCCTGTTATTTGCCGGATTATTTCTTTCCCTGTTTTTATACAACCATCCCAAATGGGGTTGGCGTGGTCGTCCGCCCTTGGAATTGGTTTGTCAAATAGGTTATTTATTGCTCGTTCCTTTTAGCATTTTACTCAACGAAGTCAACGACATTTCATGGGTGACTTATTTATATTTGTTTTTATTTGCAGTACAGTCTCAGCTCATCGGTGAGGTCATGGATATTCGCCCGGATAGGGAAGCAGGTCGGAAAACAACGGCGACAGAGCTTGGAATAACAAAAACAAAATGGCTGATCATTTTTGTCGTCGCATTTGAAACAGGTTTATTATTTTTCTATTATCAGGATTTTATTTTTGGAGGAATGTTGGCTGCTGCTTTGGTTTGGTTGCTGTTAGATTTATTAATTATTTATAAAAATAAAGAGTATACCTTGTTCCAGATGCAACTCTTTGGCATAGGGAGTAACTTCATTGCATTAGGAAGTATGATATATGTTTGGTGGTCAGGTTGTTTGTTTTAGTACAATCGGTTTTTAATTTACTTTGCCTGAATAATCAATTTTACCTCCTCTAAAACCTCCTCGAATCTCGTAAACCGATGCCCGGCATTATCGTACCATTTCATTGTATTCGCATTGGGAAAAGAATTGGGAATACCGGACAAATCCAAAACTTCATCATCCGTTGCCAGGAAGAAATTTAAGTTTTTTATATTAATTAAAGCATTGGCTGCTGTAATTTCTCTTTCCAGTTTACTTAGATATTCCGTTTTAAAATGATAATCCCGCTGCTTAGTGAACGTTTTATAATGACCCACTTTATCCTTGATAGTCAGGTGAGGTTCAAGGGAAGGATTGAATAAAAAACAGGGGCGATTGAAATGCGCACTGACACAATAAGAATAAAATCCACCCAGGGAAGTTCCAATAGGAAACCAATTGGGATCGGGATGTTCTTTTAATATATTTTGAATAACAATAGGAACACCGTCCGGATCGGCAGGCAAATCGGGAGACAAGACCGTCGCCTCCGGGAAGTGCTTTTTCAGCAATTGAAATTTCCCGCCCTCTCCATCAGAATTGAATCCATGCAGATAGATTAGTAGCATATTATTTTTGTGTTTTTGTTTTGAGTGTCTGGTTTAATAAGCAATAATTTCCCCGTCCCGATAAAATTTTCCACTAACGGCATTCGGCGCATCCACCAGCCAAAGAATACTCCGGCCACCCTCTTCCGGAGTGCGAGGTGCCTCCTTTCCACCCATATCCGTATGCACCCAGCCCGGACAAACGGCAAATACTTTTATATTATATTTTTCTACATCGGCAGCCATGACAGCAGTAAGGGAATTGAGTGCCGTCTTGGAAATTCGGTAGGCCGCATAGCCGCCTGTGATATTTGTCAGCGAACCCATGCCGCTGGAAACATTAATGATTCTGGCCGCCGGAGCCTGTTTTAGCAAGGGCATAAAAACCTGGCTGACCTGAAAGGGACCATAAAAATTTGTTTGGAAAGTAGCTTGCATATTATCCATGCTGACCTGAGTGGTGTCGTCGCTGTTGATGCTCACCCCGGCATTATTGATCAGGACATCGAGGTGTTTTACTTTCCAGGATACATTTTTAAAACTATTATGGATGCTCTCCGTGCTGGAGGTATCCATTTGTATAAAAATTATATTAGAATTGCTGGTTTCTTCTTGGAGAGCCTCCACCGTTTTTTTACCCTTTTCTGCATCTCTGGCGGTAAGGATTACGGTATGTCCCTGCAATGCCATTTGGCGCACGACTTCCCGACCCAATCCCCGGTTTCCGCCAGTCACTAAAATATTCATAGTTTTTCACGTTTGTTGCTGCAATAAAAATAACAGAAGCAGGTCATTTGTTCAAATAATCGGGTTGTTTTTTTGGCCGGAGGTAAATTCACTTCTACCAGTTGTCAATTCAAAGGTACCATTTATTAAACAATCCTTTCTTCCCATTGCCATTATAAGCAATTTGAAACCAGAAGTAAGTAAGTAGTAATGTAAATAAATTAGTTTTCGTGTCAGGTGTCCCACCTGATACCAGTAACGAGTAGGATTTATTTTCCTTGGTTTATTTTAAAACCAATTAATGGATTAGTCTCTTAAGTGAACTTTAAATTTTAAACTATGAAAAATGTACATGTGATTTCCTTGAAAGATCTGAAACAAAACCAACTTTCAAGGGAAGAGATGAAAGCACTGAAAGGTGGCAGCGGCGGAGATGTCGTGACCATTGTGTGGCCTTCATAATTTTGCAGGGGCAGCTTCAGCTGTCCTTTTTTATTTTTCTAAAACATAGGTCACCTGCCTGAAGAAAAACAGGAAATCATAATATGCTACTTCCTTTAATTCTAAATGACTTTCTTCAAATATTTTTTTCCATGCTGCATCTGTTTTGTTAGAATGCGGATGCCCGGAAAATTCCAGGTTGTTTAAGCTGTCCGCAAAAAAGGTAAAATATTTTTGGATGGAATTATCATATATGTCTTCCATTATTATAATTTGCTGTCCCACCCGTTTCGCTTCCCGAATCAAAAGCTCCGGCTCTGGCGTATGATGCAACATCGTAATCAACTGCACGACCTCGAAAGCATTATCTTCAAAAGGAAATAGTTGTCCGTCATAAATCAAGGGAACGATTGAGGGAAAAGCAGATTTGTTTTTGATGTCGAGTCCGGTTATTTTTTTACCTTCTTTTTCGAGGAGCAAAGCTAGTGCGCCGTTCCCCGTTCCAATATCCAAAATAGTATTTACCTTTTTATAAAACGGCATTAATCGCTCTCGTTTTATTTTTGCTTTTCGCAAACACCATTTTTGATATAAATTCAAACTATACGATTTTTTCTATTAGAATTTCTTTACTTCTGAAATTTACAGTATCCCCTTCCTTTTTATTATATAATAATTTTCCAATGGGCGAGGCGAGGGAGATAACAAAAAAGGTTTCTTCGTCCAGCATAATTTTTCCCAGACCAATTCCTATAAAATAATTTTCTGCATTAGAAAAAACCAATGCGCCGGAAGCTACACTTTTAAGGGATTTATGAATATTAATTTGTTTGATTTGATTTTGTTGAGCGAGGTGCTGACTGAGTTGTCCTTCAAGGCGTCCAATCTCTCTTTGCATCATGGCGCGTCCCGTTTCATACTTATCCCCGGCACTGCTTTTAGTTTCATTGTCCCGTGCGGCCTTGACCGCTTCGATGGCCGAGCGGGTGGAAGCAATACTGGACTGGATGGTTTCCAGTATTTTTTCGTATAATTTTTCTTTTGTTTTATGAGGATTCAGCATAATAGAAATTGATCTTGCAAAGATAGCAGAAGGGATAAGTATTATTGAAATATTCTAATGAAATAAGTATCTTGTAGGAAAAAACATGAAGGCTCATAAACTGCCAAGGTTGACTTTTGAGGAATACGTTCAGCATGAAGTTGAATCCAATACTAAATATGAGTATCACGATGGGGAGATTTTTGCTCTTGCCGGAGGTACACTAAATCATGGGAAAATATGCGGAAATGTTTTTGCAGAAATGAGAAACCAATTGAAGAAAAATAAATCTAATTGTTTTCCATTGAACAGTGAGGTAAAATTGTTTATTGAAATTTCCAATAGTTATGTGTATCCAGATTCGATGGTTGTATGTGGAGAAGAAGAGGGAACAGTTGAAGATAAAAATGCGGTGACAAATCCAATATTAATTGTTGAAGTATTATCAAAATCTACAGCCGCTTATGATAGAGGGGATAAGTTTTATTTATATAGAAAAATCCCATCTTTCCGAGAATATGTGTTAATAGAACAAGATAAATATATTGTTGATATACAATATAAACATGAGAATAGTGACTTGTGGAGTCTTACCCGTTATGAAGGAGTAGGCAAAAAAGTAAAACTGCAATCTCTCGGAATTGAAATATCAATGCAGGAACTTTATGAACGGGTGAATGTGGATTAATTTATAGAAATCTTTTTTATCTAATTCTGTGATATTCTGTTCAAAATTAAATTATGGCCAGCATAGAAAATGAAAATGAGTTTAAGGAATTTATGAAGGAACTGGGACCTCGCTCTAAAAATTCTCGGGATAACTATATTTCATGGTTGCGTTATCTTTCTAAGCAAGGGTTTAATATTGATAGAAATATCATAGAAACAAAAGAGATAATTGATCAACTAAAATTAACAAAAAGGAAAAAATATACAGATAAAAAAGATTATAGTAATTTCAAATCTGCTATTAACAAATATAAGGAGTTTATAAGTTCTTTTTTTGATGGTATTGTAAGTGACTTAAATAAGATCGAATCAGATAAAAATCTAAGCCCTACTGAAAAGGTTGTTTTAAAAAAAGCAAGATTAGGGCAAGGAAAGTTTCGTAGAGATATAATTGGCTTATGGGGTAAATGCAGTATTACTGAAGTGGATAATGTGGAGTTTCTTATTGCATCTCATATAGTTCCTTGGAAAGAAGCTAATAATGAAGAAAGACTTGATCCATATAATGGCCTTCTTTTAGCACCTAATTATGATAAATTATTTGATAAAGGTTTTATTTCATTTGAAGAATGTGGAAAAATAATATTATCAAAAAAATTAGATAGAAGAATATATGAGCGCATGGGGATTCAGCAATCGGATAAATTATATAAGATTTTTAATGAGACTATTATTTTTTTAAGGAGGCATAAGGAACATTTTAAATCAAATTTATAAATTTCAGCTTCGGTAAAAAATATTGCTAGTTGTAGTCAAATTGTGGCTTGATTACGATATATAATGAGGTCGCGGCTGGCCGCCACCTCCTCATTAATTTTATTCCAACTTTCAGTATCGCTCAAAGTTGTTTAAAAAGCCCTAAGGCACCCGATTCCGCTCTACCACCACATCATCCCAATAAATATCCAGAGGCACGCCACCTGATTCCATGTGCGAAGCAATCGCCTCTGAGGTGTACCATTTTAAAACTTGTAGATGCTTAAAGCCATCCGGGCAATCCTCATCTGGGTATTGAGTAATATCATATATGTCAAAAATAACTTCTTTGCTTCCACCTTCCGGCGTAACGGCCATGTAGAAACGGCCGGATTGCTCGTCGCCTTCCAATAGATACAATTCAATTTCCATCCATTGCCCCACCGGAACGGGATAATCGAGTACCCGATGATCCCAAAGTGTATCAAAATTATTGCCAACAGCTTTCTCTGCTCTGGCCCGAAAGAAGAGCGGGTCACCCGGATTTTTGTCCTTACCGATAGTGACATTAATACGGGCAGCATTTCCTTCATTCGTCCAGTTGGCATTATTCCAGAATTCAAAAATAGATAGCCAGGTGATAAATCCATCGTATTGGCGGAGGTGATCCATACTGGCCTGCGGAAGGTAAACCTTGCAGGTCTGATAGTATTCCCTGAGGCATTCCTTGTTGTAAAAATTCATTTGTACTCTGGCTTTTTCAGGGACGCCAAAGTTATTTGTTATGTGAGGTTTATTTATATTAAATTTTAAAACAGAATTAGAAGGATCTTCTGGGTCGGGAACAATTTCTGCCAGGCGATCTGTTGCATTTCCTTCTTGATAATTGATCCACAATTCGCCTTCTGGATTATCCAGAAAATCATCCCAGTTATTATGACTTGGAAAACCCTGATCGGTTCCGCCAATCGTAGCTGTCGTGGCTTCCTGCTGAACGGTCACGTCTTCAAAACCAAAATTATAAAGTAGTTCTTCGGGGTAGTCGCATTCAATGTTGCAGAGGTTAGGATCGTTATCGGGCATGGGGCAGGCTGTAAGGAAAAGGAGTCCTGCCAGAAGGAAGACAGCGTATTTCATAGTAGTTGATTTTGGTTAGCAGAATAAACTACTATGAAAAGAATTTTATTGTTTTACTTCCTGAACATTTGCCGAATACCTCCTCTGGGCACCATTTGCCAGGCCCGCTCGTGCAGGTAGTACAAAAGTAATTTTATGAAAAATTCTATAAAACCAATTTCAATAGCCAAAGAAATATCTCCGGTTGTAAAATAAGCAATAGCAATAATAGTGGAAGTTGCGACAACTCTCCAAGTCAATCCCTTTAGAACACTTCGCGTATGGGATTCCTTATTTATAGAATCAATTTTTTTAGTATCAGCCATAGTTTAGGTTTTAATAAAAAGCCAACAAATGTATCTAAAAATCCTTAGAAAAGGTTCTTTCTTTTTCCCAATTCATTTGGTTACCTTTGCACCGCAAAAATAAAGGTATAAAATGAGATATTCGATAAGTCACTTAAAAGAATTGGAAGCAGAGTCTATTTTCATCCTAAGGGAAGTTGCTGCTCAATTTGAAAAACCAGTATTGATGTTTTCGGGTGGAAAGGATTCCATTCTGATGACCTACCTGGCTAAAAAGGCCTTTTATCCGGCCAAAATTCCTTTCCCCTTCATGCACATCGATACAGGGCATAACTTCCCGGAAACGATGAAATTTCGGGATAACCTGATGGAAGAACTAGGCGTTAAGCTGATCGTGGGTTCCGTTCAGGAATATATTGATAACGGGGAATTGAAGGAAGAAACAGGTTTTAACGCGAGCCGAAATGGTCTGCAAACCCACGTTTTACTAGCGACTCTTGAAAAGCATAAATTTGATGCGGCGATGGGGGGAGCGAGGCGAGACGAGGAAAAAGCCCGTGCCAAGGAGCGTTTCTTCTCGCATAGAGATGAATTTGGAGAGTGGAATCCGAAAAATCAACGCCCCGAATTGTGGAACCTGTTTAATGGCCACAAAAATATGGGTGAACACTTCCGTGTCTTCCCGATTAGTAACTGGACAGAGTTGGATGTTTGGCAGTATATCGCCCTGGAAAAAATTCCAATTCCGAATTTATACCTCTCTCATAAACGACCCTGTTTTATGCGGGATGGAATTGTACTTGCAGAATCAGATGTGATCAACAAACGCCCGGAAGAAAAAGTAGAAGAAATGACCGTGCGTTTCCGAACCATTGGAGACATGACCTGTACAGGAGCTTCCTTGTCCGATGCAGATACCATTGAAAAAATCATTGAAGAAGTAGCGGCTACCAGAATTACGGAAAGAGGTGGACGTTCGGATGATAAACGTTCGGAGACTTCTATGGAAGATCGCAAGAAGGGCGGTTATTTTTAATGGTACAATACTACAATACTACAATACTACAATTGATAAGATTTTTTATAAATAAAACAAATGAGTCAAAATAATTCAGAATATCATGCGATGGATCTCCTGCGTTTTACAACGGCAGGAAGTGTGGATGACGGTAAAAGCACACTTATCGGGAGATTATTATACGATAGTAAATCTATTTTTGAAGATCAGTACGAAGCCATTAAGGAAACGAGTGAGCGAAGAGGAGAGGAGGGTGTGAACCTGGCCTTGCTGACGGATGGATTGAAGGCAGAACGGGAGCAAGGGATTACCATCGATGTAGCCTATCGCTATTTTTCTACGCCGAACAGAAAATTTATCATTGCCGATACACCGGGACATATCCAATATACCCGGAATATGGTAACAGGTGCTTCTACCGCCAACCTTGCACTTATCCTCATTGATGCACGTCACGGTGTAGTAGAGCAAACCCGTCGCCACTCTTTCATCGCTTCTCTTCTTCAGATTCCACACATTGTTATATGTGTAAATAAAATGGACTTAGTGGATTATAGCGAAGAGGTTTTTGATAAAATTAAAAAACAAGTCAGCCAGTTTTCTTCTAAGTTGGATGTAAATGATATACATTTTATTCCAATTAGTGCATTGAACGGAGACAATGTCGTGAATAAATCCGAAAGGATGGATTGGTATGAAGGAACGACCTTGTTATATTATCTTGAAAATGTACATATAGGAAGTGATCATAATTTTATTGATTGTCGTTTTCCGGTGCAGCACGTTATCCGTCCTTATAATGACGAGTATCATGATTACCGGGGATATGCCGGTAGAGTAGCCGGAGGAATATTTAAGAAGGGAGATAAAGTCATGACATTACCATCTGGTTTTACCTCAAAGATTGCTAAGATCGATACTTATGATGGAGAATTGGATGCTGCATTTCCGCCTCAATCTGTTACCATTTTATTAGAAGATGATTTGGATACCAGCCGGGGAGATATGATTGTACGGGAGAATAATGTCCCGGAGATCAGTCAGGATTTAGATATCATGGTTTGCTGGTTTAACGAGCAGCCACTAAAGCCAAAAGGCAAGTATAAATTGCAGCATACGACTAAGGATGTAAGATGTGTTATTAAAGAAATTTTATATAAGGTAGATATCAATACATTGCACCGGGATCAGGAAAACTTAACGATCCGGATGAATGACATCGCCCGGATTTCCATTCGGACGACTAAACCGCTGTTTTTTGATAGTTATCGCAAAAACAGAATCACGGGCAGCTTGATTTTGATAGACGAACAAACGAACGAAACGGTAGGTGCCGGAATGATAATATAAAATGAGCTAATTTTAAGAGTTTTATATATAAAGCCTTTTTGACATAAGTTAAAAGGGCTTTTTTTATTGTTACAGGGTGGATTTCTTTCTATTTTTAAAATATAAAATATGGAAACATGAAACAAATTTTACTTTTTAGTAGCATCCTTATCATTGCTTTTTCTTTTTCCTGGAGGGAAATCCCTACTAGTCAGGCAAAGCAAGCCCTGACCTCTGGATGTGAGATCATCAATCAATATGGCGAATTCAACTCAGACGAAAGAGGTGTCACTTTATTGATGGATGAGGAGGAGAATCTTTACATCGGAGGGAGAAAAGATGAAAAGGCGATGTTGATGAAAACCACTTCAGATGGAAATGTAGATTGGGCGGTTACCTTTACTCCCTCAAACATGCCGGAGAATTATATATTAGATATGGAGTTTGACGGAGCCGATTATATTATTGGGAGTGGTTGGAGTTCGGGTACAGTAAGAAGAGGTTTTATATTCAAATTTAATATTTTAAATAAATCTTTAGAATGGGTTTATTCCGATCCCTCATTTTTAGGGAATCATATTCGGAGGCTTGCGCCGCACCCCGTCAATGACTCTTATCTTGTGGGAGGAATGTATCACGAGTCAGCTAGTGGCAATTTTCATCCTCGTTTTTTTGAAGTAGATAAAATAACCGGAGCAGTTATATCAAATTCAACTAAAAAGTATAAATATTTAGAAAATACTGGAGAAATGATTTCTACTTTTGAAATAAAAGATGACGCTATTTATGTATCCGGGAAAGTTTCTCTGTCTCCCAATACCTGGGCGAAATTGCGTCCGGCGATTACAAAATTTGATTTGAATTTAAATAATCAATGGACAAAATATTATGCAATGCCCAATACTATGACCGGGCGTTTGTATTCTAATGATATAATTGTTGAGGATAATCATATCTTACAGGCAGGGCAGGGAGATTTTGGTGGAACATCCCTGACCAATGTAAGTACTCATATTACAAAAGTAAACATGGATGGCAGCCTGGTATGGTCTAAAAAATATGATGTGAATAGCCATTATAAATTTAAGCCTGCGGAGTTTAAATCCTACAATAATGGATATGTTGTTTATGGATATAATGATAGTGGAGCATTATTCTTATTGAATCTGGATACGAACGGAGATGTCATCTGGGCAAAAAATATTGCGACTTCCGTTTTTTTGAATTCTAATAATCAGTCTAACGATGCCTTTATTATAAAAGATGATTATATATATATTACTGGATACGGGCCAATTGATGAAACAGCGACCAATGACATTGTTGTATTTAAAATAAATTTGCTAGAGGAACCGGAAGATCAGTGCGGATTTATATCTGATATAAATGTTACGGTAGTTGACGATCCATTTAATGTGGAAGGCGTTTATAATTTTACACCGTCGACGACAAATCAAACTCAGCTAAACACTTTTGGTCAGAATGTGGATAACGTACATTCTTACACGGCAAATTTATGTAGTCCTCCAACGGAAGAAACGGATTGCAACAATGGTCTGGATGATGACTGTGATGGCCTTGTCGATGAAGCAGATGAGGATTGTATTTCTTCTCCGGTAGAAGAAATAAATTTTGAGCAAAGCGTGAATATTTATCCTAATCCTTTTAAAGATATATTTACTTTTGAGTTTAGTGAAAGTTCTACCTTACCTGAATCAATAATGATTGTCAATGCTGAGGGGAAGAAGATTTTGGAGATTTCAGGCGTTTTGCAAAAGGGAACCATCGATCTGACCAGTTACTCAAGCGGCATTTATTATTTTTCCTTTTCTACCCCAGATGGGAAAATAATTACTAAACCTCTGATACTAAGTGATTAAAAGAATTTATAAATATTTTTTAATAAAATTTATGCCTGTATCCAGAATCTGATTTATATCTGCCGAAGTTTTTGTTTTATAAATAATAAATAAATATAAAAGCCCAATCATTCCACTTCTCAAAACAATATCCAGATAGGGATTGCCGGAAAGAGGTAGAAAATAAAAGAGGAAGAACAAACTAAGCCCCAGGAAGAATACCCAAAAGGTTTGGGCGGACAAGGGATGTATTTTGAATTTATAATATATGAAAGTGCATTTTAAAATACTCCAAAGCATAATGGACAGCAAGGTGGAAACTGCCGCACCAAAAAATCCAAATTGAGAAATGAAAAATATATTGAAAATAATGTTTAGTCCGGCAAGTAATAGCAGCAGGAATAAATCGTATTTGTAATATTTGGAATAAACCATAATAGCTCCGGATACTCCGGTGGTCATATCTGTAATTTTTGCTAGTCCAAGAATTAAAATAATATACTTTCCTTGTGCATATTTATCACCTTTTGGCATGATTTCAAATAAATTATCCAGCGAAGACCATATTAAAAGAAGCAATAAAACGCCAGCAATGATTTGGTTTAAAGAAGATTTCTTATAAATGCTTTTTATATCTTCAAATAACTCGTGGCGCATTCCGTTAGCGACAATAGGATTTGAAATCGCAGCAATAGACTTTTTTGGGAATTCGATAATCATAGCAATAAAACCTGCTACTACATAAATAGCAACAAACTCTGCGACATTTTCCTCCAGTAAAGTACCCAGCATAAAAATATCCATGCGAACAACAAATGCTCCGCCAATTGTAGTAAAAAATCCAAAGCCAGCAAACTGGTAAAACTGCTCACCAAAAGATTCTCTTTTCAAAAATCCAAAATCAGGCCGCAGCGTAAAGTTCATTAATTTTAATAAATAGAGAAAAGCACCTATGGCCGCAATCCCGTATAAGGCTACTACTGATCTAACCAGACCTTCATATTGGAAAACAGAAAAGGCATAAGCTATGATAGCCACCGGAAGCAAAATTTTTATTAGAAGATTATTAAAAATCTCAGGGATGGCAGTGCGCTGAAAATTGGAGCTGTACTGAACAAATAAGTTGAGGGAAGCCATGCATAATATTAATGGTAAAAAATATATAAAATATTGAATGTATTCCGTCCATTTTTCCCCATAGTGATCGATAATCCCATAATTAAAAATAAAATAGGCCGTGCTCAATAAAAAAAAGCCCATCACCAGCCAGGAAAACAACAATATCAAAAAACCCAAACGCTCACCATTATTTTCCTTTAGAATGGGAAACAGACGAATAGCTACCAACCCAATACCAACTTGGACAAAAGGCAAATATAATAAGGCCGTATTTTGTAAAAACTGGATAAATCCAAATTCATCCATTGATAAAAAATACGTATAAATAAAGATTGTGTTAATGGCACCAATGGCAATCCCGGAAAACCCGACGATACTGTGCTTGATACTTTGCCTGACAATGATGCCCATTTTACACGTATTGAATATGATAAAGAAAAAGCCTAAATTTAGGAGCTTTTTTGGTATTTTTTGTACAGATTAGAAAATATATATATAAATTATGCAGCCACATCCTTTCAAAAAAAACCTCATGCTCGCTTCCGTAGGTGCGGTATTGCTGTTTAGTCTGGTATTTATGACTGAGACCTTTTTACTTAACAGATTTCCACTCATTTCTGTTTTGCTGGGGTTCATTTGTATTGTATTCATCCAGTTTTTGGTTTTTCATTACCTCGATTTGCGGAGTCGGGAGTTATACGAAGAAATCAATAACGGTGCTGCTCAGTCCATTGCTGCCCAATCTCTGATTCCTTATATCAATCCGGATTTTCCCCTGCCAAAGATGCGAAATTGGGCTAGTTCTCCGGATCTTATGACAATCTATGCACAAATAATAAAAAATAATGCCATAAAAAATATCGTAGAATGCGGGGGCGGGGTTTCCTCAATCATTGGAGCTTATCTCCTTGAAAAAAAAGGAGGAGGACATATTTATTCCCTAGAACACGATGCACCTTTTGCTGATGAATCGGAAGCAAATGTGGCGGCACATGGGAAAAGTCACCTTGTAGATATTTTGAGAGCACCTATAAAAAATTATACTATAAAAGGCAAGTCCTGGAAGTGGTATGACATAGCCGGAATTCCAAAAGATATTAAAA
Organism: Saprospiraceae bacterium; assembly: GCA_020629915.1. Classification (GTDB taxonomy): domain Bacteria; phylum Bacteroidota; class Bacteroidia; order Chitinophagales; family Saprospiraceae; genus JAHDCK01. The sequence goes on along the minus strand of JAHDCK010000007.1, from coordinate 23,139 downwards.
TTGATTTAATATTAGTGGATGGGCCGCCTAGTATTTTACAGAAAAATGCCCGATATCCTGCCGTGCCTTTACTCCTGGACCAACTCAGTGAGAATGCAGTGGTTTTGGTGGATGATTGTATCCGGGATGAAGATAAGGCCTCCGTAGAGCAATGGGTCAAAGAACTCGATGGCTTTCAGTCCAAATGGTTTTACACAGATAAAGGAACCTATGTTGTTTGGAGAGGTAAAAATCCCTTTGCTTAGTGTCAACAGAAAAAACGCATATTGACTTTATTGCTTTGTTTGGAACATTTTTTACTCTGATATATTGTTGGTGGAGTAGATTAGGGGAAGCAGAACTTTTTAGTAATCAGTGTTATATTTATATTTTCTTTTTAAGTTCAACAGTACTTTTATTACCCTCTGTTTTGGCCGAGATGAAACTTTCCCAATCAAATTGGTGGCATCACGAAGCCTTTTATTCAATTGTGGTGATTTTGATTTTAGCTTTTCTTGGAATAATTATTAGAAATGAATTTATATTAAATAAATTGATTTTGATATTAGGGCTGGGGACAGTTTTTTGGCGGATAAGAAAAGAAAGTTTTAATATAAAATGGCTGGATGTATTTTCCGGAATAGTTTTTTTTATTTTTTTTATATTATTGTTTTATTCAGCTAAAATTCACAGTCCGGTCTTTCCTGAGAAAACAGCATTGGGCTTGGGATATATAGATGTCCTGTTTCATAGTAGTCTTTCCAATATGTTTGAGACTATGGGGTTTCCTAATACAGGATTGAATGGATCTGTTTATTTCTCTTATCATTTTGGTTCTCATGTTTTGTTGAGTGGACTCAATCATTGGGTTGGAGCAAATTTAAATTTATTTTATAATATAGGATATGCTGCTATATTTATTCCTCTTTTTATTAAATCCCTTTGGCTATTTACATTAGAATTAAGCCGCTATAAGAAAAATAAACCCGTTTCTGTTTTTTGGTTCTTTCTTTGTTTGGTTATCCTTTATTCTTTAAATATTCATGGTATTGCTTACGGACAACCCCTGGTAAGTGAGAGCCTGGCTGTAGGGATTATTTTTACATTATTATTTGGGACCGGAATTCTAGGCCTGAACGAATCTCAACAAATGAGCTGGTCGCTTATATTTTTTTCGTTTTTTATGATTCTCCTGTTTTGCTTTTTTAAAATTTCAGTTGGATTTGTAGCAGGAGCGGGAGTGGTTTATTTGGCTTTTAGATCATTTAGGCAAGGATTAGGTTTTGCTTTGTTGGCAGGTCTGTGTATGGTCATTAGTTTTATCGTATATTATTTTATCTTCCCGGAAGATATGGCAAACCGCAAAATTTCCTGGCCGGATCGAATCAATAATATCTGGCATTATTCCGAAGGGATATTTTCCTATTTATTGGGAGGGGTAATAGCTATTGGTAGCTTCCTTAGTTCCCGATATGCTTATGCCACTGTTGGGTTTTATTCAATGTACTACAGTAAAAAATATATTTTTTTAGAAGTTTTACTAGTAATGACATTGGCAGGAATGGCCGGCGGAATATTTGCAAGTGCTACTCCCAGCAACGTTTTTTACTTTGGCATTGTCCAGTTTTTCTTTGCCTTTGCTTTTTTGATTATTGTTGGTAACCGACTTTTCGAAAATTTATTTTATAATAAGCCATATAGAAATTATTTTTTAGTCGGACTATTTTGCTTGAGCTTCCTTTCTAAGCCCGCTATCGCTACTTCAGTTTTTGAGACGCTTCGGGTAAAAAAAGCTATTGCTTCTTTAGATAATAATCATAAAACATTGTATGATTTAATATTAATGCTGGTAAAATTGGATCAACTTCCTGATAAACAAAACTATTGCATTTTTATCCCTCATGGTGAAAAATGGTATTATGAATCACAGACCTATTTTCCGCTGGGAGATGCATTTATCGTTCCGTCCTTTTCTGGTATTCCTTCTATCTGGGGGCTGACCGAAGAAATGCAGAATGCTCAATTACTGCATTTTAACGGGAATCAAAAAATAGATAAATCAATAGCTTTATCTGAGGCAATAGATATAGCTAAAGAAAAAGGATATGAAAAATTGTATTATTTTTATGCAAAAGAGGATAATTTACAAACTGAAATAATTACTTTAGATTAATATATGCGTCTTTTATTCTTTACAAAAATGAATTTTGCTTTATCGGGCAATTCCGGGATTTATAAAAAAGTAAAAGCCCAAAAAAAAGCTTTTGAGCAGTTGGGGGTGGAAACAGATCTTTTAATTAGAGAAAATAATTATATAAAATTAATTTCTGATAAAAATCCACAGGCTTTTCCTTTTCCTTCCGGAATATTAGGAAGTATCAAAAAACTTAGATTTAATTTTTCTGGAATTTTAAGTAAAATAAATATAAAAAATTACGATTTTGTTTTCATTCGACACTTTCCGGCACATCCGCTTTTTATGAATATGCTGGCCAAAATGAAAAGCCAAAATCCCCGACTGAAAATCTTTATGGAGATTCCTACCTTCCCGTATCAGTTTGAATTCCAGCACATGGGCTGGCAGGGGAGGATAAAAAATTTCATGGATTCCAATGCTTCAAAATCATTTTTTAAGTATATTGATTATATCGTTACATTTTCTAAAAAAGATTTTATATATAAAATTCCCACAATAAAAACAGCTAATGGCATTGATCCGGAAACTATTGCCGTTGTGCAGCCACCCCTCTTTGAAAAACAACTGGATTTACTTGGATTGGCCAATTTGCAAGTTTGGCACGGATATGATCGAATCATAAAAGGGTTGAAGAAACATTATGAAAATCCAAATGCGAGGCCGGTGCATTTTCACATCGTAGGAGAAGGAGCAGAATATGAACCGCTTCAAAATTTAACAAAAAAATTAAATTTAAACAAATATGTAACTTTTTATGGTTATCAGCGTGGTACGGCGCTGGATGCCTTTTTTGAAAAATGCCACCTGGGAATCGGAAGCATCGGGATGCACCGGATCAATGTAGCGAAGGGAGAAACCAGTACCCTGAAAGCCAGGGAATTTACTGCAAGAGGAATGCCCTTTGTGATTGGTTATGACGATAGGGATTTTGCGGAGGACTATCCATATCTGCTGGAAATTGAGGGGACAGATCAATCAGCAGATATTGATAAGATTTATGATTTTTATATAAATTTAAAACCAAACTTTACTCAGGCCATGCGAAATTATGCCGAAGAAAGACTGAGTTGGAAAAGTAAGCTAACCCCTGTTGTTGGAAAAATGAAAACGGGAAAGGCATGATGACCAAAGCCGACATAGCAGTAGTTATTCCGGTTTACAAGGAAGCTCTTTCAGAAAATGAAAAGTTATCCTTGAAGGCTTGTCAACGGGAGTTAGCAGAATATCCAACCTGGTTAATTGCTCCCAAGAATTTAGATATTTCTAATTATAAAAAAATACATCCAAGTTTAAGGATTCAATATTTTCATCCAAAATATTTTAAGGGAGTAGCAGGATACAATCGCTTAACGATGTCTTCCTTGTTATACAAGAAATTTTTATCTTATAAATATGTTTTAATTTATCAGCTAGATGCTTTTGTATTTCGGGACGAATTATTGGAATGGTGCAGGAAGGATTATGATTATATTGGTGCGCCCTGGATTGCGCAGATCCCATTGCCTAAAGGAAAACCACTGATTGATATGAGCAGGTTGTTTCACAATCAGGTTGGGAATGGTGGTTTCTCATTGAGGAAGGTTAGAGCACATTATAAAATTGCTAAACTGTTTCGTCCCGTAATTTGGATGTTTCCAAAAAACGAAGATTTCTTTTGGTGTTACTTCGTTTCTAAATTTCATCCCAATTATAAAAAACCATCAGTATCCGAAGCCTTGAAATTTGCCTTTGAACTCACCCCGTCAAAAGCTTATCAAAGAAACAATAATCAATTGCCCTTCGGTTGCCATGCCTGGGAAAAATACGAACCGGAATTTTGGGAGAAATTTATATTTTGATTATAAAAATATTAAATATCATCCTTCTTGTTGTTTTACTGCAACCCGTTTTTGCTCAGCAAGGCTACTGGCATCTGACGAAGGAAGACGGTCTGCCTTCTAATACGATTTATGATATTGTTCAGGATGAAAAAGGCTATATGTGGTTTGGTACTTCCAATGGATTGGTGCGGTTTGATGGGAAGGAGATTAAGGAGTTTGATAATGAAGAACTAAAGGATAATGAGTTTGTCAGAATAGAAGCTTTAGGAACAAAAATTTTCTTTTTAAATCTTTCCGGACAGTTGGGATATTTTGATGATTTAGGTAATTGTGTAATCATGTCGAAATTAAAAGTGCAAAATTTTTATATAGATAATGACGATATGATTTCTGTCCTTTCTGCCCCACAAGATACAACCGTACAAAATTTAAAGTGGTTGGATGAAAACTTGGCAGAAGTGGACTCACTCGATTATTTAAATATGGCGGAGATATTCCAAGCAACTAGAGTTTTAAGACAGGATAATGCAAAAAATATTCTGTATTTATCTTTATCAGATATTTGTCTTATTAAAAACAGGAAAATTCTTAATCCAAAACGGAGTAAAAAAAATATTGAAACCTGGAAAGAAATTGAAGTTGGATTTAGTGAGAAGGGAACTTCATACCTTTCTACATATTCAAATATACTGTATGTTTATAATTCAATTGAGAATGAATTAGTGGAATTACAGTTGCCAGAACCAATATTACATACACATGAAATCGATGGAAAAACCATTGTGAAAAATATAGAAAATGAATTTTTTATTATAAATCACGAAAATGAAAAAATTTCATTTTCTCAAATATATTTTAAATTAGAAGAAATTGTGATCAATAACTTTTATCAGGATATTGAAGATAATATTTGGTTAATAACGAATAATGGAATTTATGTGTATGGTTCTCAACCCTTTTTAAAAAATGCTCAGTGGGATAAAAAAATTATTTGTTATCATATAAATGAGATTGATGAAAATGTATTATTCTTTGGAGGAAATGGGAAATATGTTGTTTCCAAAGAAAATGATTGGATTGAAAGAGAAATAAAGAAAAAGTTGAAAATTAGAACATCTGTTTTTGAAAAGGATGTGGAAAATAAAGTTTTTGCTGGGGATTGTGGTATTTATAGACTTGATAAAAACTTTAATCCAATAGAAATCAGCCCAAAGGGAGTGAAATTTATGGAGAGAATCGGGGAGCAATATTTTTTTGGTACCCATTCTGGTTTTTATGAAGCAGGAGAATTTAATGTAAAACAATTTGAAACAAACTTAAATCAGAAAATAAGTGGAAGGGCGAATGCTTTTCTTGATATGGGAAATGGGGAGTTATTATTGAGTAATACTGATGGGCTAATATTAGTTAATGATAAAATTCATATACCAAAGGAGCATTTTAAATCAAACATAAGTTCTCTCAAATGGTGGCCGGATGGTAAAAAAGTATTAATTGCAACCTTGGGTGATGGGCTTTGGTTTTTAAATGAAAAAAATCAAATTTATCCTTTTAAAGACATTGTGCTTCCTTCTGCTTCAGTTACAAATATAATTCCTACAAATGATTTTTTATATGTTGAAACTCCTGAAGGATTAGTAATATATAACTATTATTCAGGAGAAAGCAATTTAATTAATGCCTACGATGGTCTTCCATCCAATGAAATCACAGCTTTCTATAAACAGGATAGCACCCTATGGATCGGAACGTCTAAAGGCATTGTTTCTTTTAATGAAAGTCAAATAAGAAAGAATGAAACTCCAATACCTATTCATATTCGTGGGATTGCTATTTGGAATAAAGATACTACCTTGTCGGATGAATATAAATTAAAATATAATCAAAATAATATACAAATAAATTATGTGGGATTGGGCTATCGCTGCCGGGGGAATGTTGAATATAAATATAGAATGCTAGGGATTGGAGAGGATTGGCAAACAACTGATTCCCGAACGGTAACTTATCCTATTCTTCCTCCGGGCAAATACGAATTTCAGGTAAAAGCCATTAATGAGGATGAAGTAGAAAGCGAAAAACCCGCTACCCTAAAATTTCACATTGCTCCTCCCTGGTGGCAAACCTGGTGGTTTTATATTTTGACCGGATTAACCATAGGGGGGATTGTGGCCTTTTTTGTCCAACGTAGAATTTCTGCAATCCAGAAGGAAAATGAATTCCACAATCAAATTAACAATCTCCGTATGCAGGCACTCCAATCCCAAATGAATCCACATTTTATTTTCAATGCACTCAATGCCATCCAATCTTTCTTTACGACAAAGGATGAAGAATCGGCCATGATTTACCTGGCTCGGTTTGCTCGGTTGATAAGGATCATATTTCATCAATCTAAAGAAGAGCGAATCCCTTTAATTGAGGAGAAAGAGTTTTTGGAATTGTATTTAGAATTAGAACAATTGCGTTTTGAAGATAAAATAGAAGCAGATTTTAAAATATTAGGATTTGAAAAAAATAGTATGGAATTTTATTCTATGCCGCCACTTATTATTCAACCCATAATTGAAAATGCTTTCAAGCATGGATTAATGCATAAAACTTCGGGTGGCGAACTAAAAATCATATTAGAAAAAAACAATTCTGATTTGTATTGCACCATTGAAGATAACGGCGTGGGAAGAGAGGAAGCGATTAGGATTAATCAATGGCGAAGGGGGAACCATAAATCCTCCGGCTTGATAACTACGATAGAGCGATTGTCTATTTTATATCCTAAAAAAGAAGAAAAATATTATTTTAAAATTACAGATTTGAAAGATGATGCAGGCAATGCCCTCGGTACCAGAATTTGGTTGAGAATTCCACTGGAAGGAGAGGCGTGATTTGAAAATCCCATCGTTTTTTTTATCTTTATAAAACCTGTCCCAACCGTATCCCTCATTTTTTTCGTTAGTTACTTAAAATATTGAATATGAAAAACTATTTTCTAATTCTGGTGGCTGCCTTATTCTTTTTGGGTTGCCAAAGTAATAATTTTTCTGAGGGTGGAGCACCAGCTCCTCAGTTTCAAAAAGAGGACGGCCTTACAAACGATAATATTGGAGGTCAACCAGATGACATTCCTGTTATCGAACGTCAACTCATAAAAACGGGTAGCGTGAGTTTCAAAACAGGAGACATTCAAAAAACGGCCTTTAATATCAAAGCCCAAATCAAAAAATTGAATGGCTATATTTCAAGCGAATCCTCCAATGATTTTGACCACAGGCTTGTACAGGAAATTCAGGTCCGCATTCCCGCTGAGCATTTCGATTCCCTTATTTATCACCTGACTTCAACTTACGGAAAGTTAGAAAGTAAAAATATTACAATTTCAGATGTTACTGAAGAGTATCTCGATATTCAGGCTCGTATTAAAACAAAAAAAGAACTCGAAGCTCGTTATTTTGAAATTTTAAAACAAGCAAAAAACGTCTCTGAAATTCTACAGGTAGAAGAACAACTCAACAAGGTGAGAACGGTAATCGAAACCGCCGAAGGTCGCTTGCGCTACCTGAAAAACAAAGTGGGTTTCAGCACCCTGGATATTTATTTTTATACTGAAAAATCCAATTCCTTTTTTCTGGAAGTCGGAAAAGGTCTCACTGGAGGTTGGGAAGGATTCAAAACTTTTTTGATTGGTCTGACCTACTTGTGGCCGTTCTTGATTTTGGTCGCCCTGGGCGTTTGGTTCATTGTTCGATATGAACGCCGGAGAAGGCAGAAAAAGAATAGTTAAACTTTGTACCAGAAAACTATTTTATTATCTCTGTGTTTTGTTGTAATTTAGATTAGCAAATCCAGAACACTTGATTGCCTTTTTAAAATATATTATTCTTCTCATTGCTTTGTTTTTATCTTTTAAAACAATAGCACAGCCCCTCACCATGGATAATAATAATTATAATACGGCTGAGGAATTGGTCAAAAATTTTTTCCTGGGTGGTGGTGTGGAAGTAAGCAATGTAACCATCAACGGGCAATCCAATCGCAGGAATTACGTAGGCACCTTTCAGGCCAATGGCTCCAATATTGGTATTCCTCAAGGCATTGTTTTGACGACGGGAAGAGCCGGTGGTTCTTTTTCCAATTCTGGCAATACCACGCCCTGGGAAGGCTATAATGGCAGCAATCAAAGTGATGCTCAACTGACCGCGCTGGCCGGAAACTCCACCCGCGATGCTACTATTCTGGAGTTTGATTTTGTCCCCGTTTCAGATACGATTCGCTTCCGTTATGTTTTTGCCTCCGAAGAATATATCGAATATGTATGCTCAGAATATAATGACGTCTTTGCTTTTTATTTGAGTGGCGGAACGACTATAAATTATCCGGCTCCCGGTGTCAACCTCGCCCTCATTCCGGGTACCAATATCGAAGTAGCTATCAATACGGTAAACAGTGGTTTCCCCGGTGGCAATGCTAATGTCGGAACGCCCTGCAATTTAAATTTCCCTTTTTATTATGTGAATAATTTAGGTGGAACGACAGTGCAGTATGATGGTTTTACAACGGTCTTTGAAGCAGTAGCTATTGTAACACCTTGCGAAAATTATCATATAAAATTAGCCATTGCAGATGTCATAGATCGCTTTTATGATTCTGCTGTTTTTCTTCAAAATTTTGAATCCAATCTCAACTCCTTGGATATTTACTACCAAGGTCAAAATTCATCAGACTCTCTTTACGAAGGCTGCCAAACCGGTTCCCTTTTCTTTGAACTCGACCAGCCTTTTGCCTTTGATTTTTCCTTGCCGATTACTTTAGGTGGAACCGCAACTAATGGAACTGATTTTCCAGCGATTCCTTCCAGTGTGTTTTTTGCAGCAGGCGATACATTAGCAGAAATTATTATAAGTCCATTAGCAGATTCTCTTGTTGAAGGAAATGAAATTTTGGAAATAAATATAGATTATTCCTCTAATTTATTAAGTGTTTGTTCAGAGTCTTTTCAGATTTCTATATTGGAAGAAGCCGCGGCTCAACCTTTTCTTGTTTCCTGCGATTCTGTTTCAGAAAGTGAAGTCTTTTTCTCCTGGCCGGATGGAGTGGGCTTAACTTTTCAGGTAAGTACAGATAATGGAAATACGTATATAAATCCCAATCTGTCAGATACCAGTCATGTTGTTTCTGGTTTGAATCCCGGTGATACGGTTTCTATCCTTGTAAATAGCTTTGATCCCGGCTGGGTTTGTCCCGAGCCGATTGAAGTAGAAGCAATTTGCGCAACAATTCCCTGTACCTTTACAGCTGTTAATATAGTAACAGATTCTATACGATGTTTTGGTGATTCTACCGGACAAGCCAGTGTTTCAGTAGAAGGTGGAACGCCTCCTTTTTCTTATATTATAAATAATAATTTAGGACAGATAGATTCCGTGTTTTCTGATCTTCCCGCTGGTTGGCATTTTATTGAAGTACTCGATGTTTTTGGATGTGCTATCATAGATTCTTTTTATATTTTTGAAAATAATTTATTAGAATTGAATGTCGCCTCCAATCCTGTTCTTTGTAATGGGGGAGATGACGGGCAGCTTACTCTTTCAGGAAGCGGTGGTATCCCACCTTATAGTTATAGTCTGGATGGAACAAATTGGCAAACTAATAATATATTTAATAATTTTTTTACTGGCAGTTATGCCGTTTTTATTCAGGATGATGTGGGATGTATAACGAGCATTTTGACAACTATTTCCGAACCTCCGCTTTTGACCTGGGTAGATATTGCCACCACTTCAATTACCTGCATGGATTCATGTGGAACCATAACGATGAATGTAATAGGAGGGAGCATTCCTTACGAATACAGCTTTGACAATGGAGCGACATGGCAAATTGATAATATATTAAATTGTGCTATAGAATCTGGCGACTGGCCTGTAATAGTCAGAGATGTTAATGGATGTTTTATAAGTGATACGGCAGTAGTACAGGATGACCGATATATTATTCAGGATACTTTAAACTTGGAGTTCTGTACAGGAGATACAATATTTACAGGGAATGAAATATATAATTCTAGCGGATATTTTACTCAAAACCTATTGGATGTAAATAGCTGTGACAGTATTTTACATATATTTATAATTGAATTGCTATTAAAATACGATACTCTGAATATTGAAATATGCTATGGAGAAGAATATGATGGAATTAATTATTATAATAATGAAATATTGGAAGAAACTTTTAATACACCGCAATGTGATAGCTTCCTCACCACTTTTATTACGGTTTTAAATTTGGACACCACCTACTTAACCGATGCTTCCTGCTCCGCACAGGACACCGGAATTTTTGAAGTTATTCTACCTAACCAAAACGGATGCGACAGTATTATATATACAAATGTTATTTTATTAGAAAAAGATACTACCTACTTAACGGATGCTTCCTGTTCTTCCCAAGACACCGGAATCTATGAAGTCATTCTGTCCAACCAAAACGGATGTGACAGTATTATATATACAAATGTTATTTTATTAGAAAAAGATACCACCTACTTAACCGATGCTTCCTGCTCCGCACAGGACACCGGAATTTTTGAAGTTATTCTACCTAACCAAAACGGATGCGATAGTTTTATATATACAAGTGTTAGTTTATTAGAAAAAGATACGACTTATTTAGCCGATGCTTCCTGCTCTCCCCAGGACACCGGAATTTTTGAAGTCATTCTGTCTAATCAAAACGGATGTGATAGTATTATATATATAACTGTAGAATTACTTCTCTCTGATACAATTTATTTAGATAGCCTGACCTGCTTCTCCAGCGATACAGGTATTTTTAATTATTATTATAATAATCAATATGGGTGCGACAGTTTAATTGTGGTTTCTAAAAGTCTATATCCTTATATTGATTTTAATGTTGATACTGTTTTGTGCCCCGGCACTTCTTTCCTTGGACAGATTGTCAATCAACCTGTTGTTATATATGAAGAATTCTTCAATGCGAATGGCTGTCTGGATTCTATTGTTTATAATATTGATTTATTTAATGTGATTGATCCGGTTATACAGGGAGAAGCCTCTTTTTGCGAAGGAGGTTTTACGGAATTGACGGTTTCCAATTTTGAAAGTTATTTCTGGTCAACAGGGGATACAGCAGCTAGTATTCAAATTATTACAGAGGGAATTTATGGTGTTACAGTTTCAGATGTCAATGGCTGCACCTCCGAAAATTCCTTTGAAGTTTTCCCCCCTGTTTCTGTGGATATCAATGCCCTTTCCCAAACGGATTTTAAAGGATTTGATGTTCGCTGTGCAGATAGTGAAGATGGAATTATTTTGGCAAACATCTCAGGTGGGATTCCTCCTTATTCATTAGTATGGAATACGGGTTCTACTAATATTGAAATAATAAATTTATCTGCCGGGGATTACAGCATTACCGTTACAGATGCAATTGGATGTATAGATGAAGATAATATTACTTTAAATGCTCCGCCTCCGCTCTTTGGAAATTTGGTAATGATGCCCGTTTCCTGTTTCGGTCTTTCCGATGGACAAATCCTCCTTCAAAATCCAAGCGGTGGCGTTCCACCATATCAATACCAACTGAATAATACAACTCAGTCAGATACATTGTTTTCAAATGTTTCTTCTGGTGTTTATGATGTCGCGATTATAGATGAAAATAATTGTGAATATAAATTATCTGCAACTATTCCTCAACCCGATCCGGTAGAAGTTTTCGCTATCGAAAATTATATAGTAGAATTAGGCGAATCTGTTCAACTGGAAGTCATCCCGGCCTTTTCTCCCGATTCTATTATTTGGTCCCCAGCAGATTTTCTGTCCTGCACGGATTGTTTAAATCCAACTGCCAATCCATTAGAATCAATAGAATATAATGTATTTTTATGGGATGAAAATGGATGTGAGACTTCTACCCAATTATTTATAGAAGTACAAAAAAACAGAAATGTATTTATTCCAAATATATTCACCCCCGACGGAGATGGATTAAATGATTTGTTCCAGGTGTACACCGGAGGCGAGGTAGAAAAAATTAATTCCATAAAACTATTTGACAGATGGGGAGAATTAATTTTTGAAGAATACGATATTATCCCAAATGATCCCACCCACGGCTGGAACGGAACCTACAAAGGAAAAGACCTCAACCCCGCAATTTTCATTTACCTAATAGAAGTCCAATACAAAGACAAAATAAAAGAAAAATTCTCCGGCGATTTCCTCTTATGGCGATAACCTCTGTGCCCACTCTGTGACCTCTATAGTAAAAAAACCACGCCCTGCTCGTCAAACCTCTGTGCCCACTCTGTGACCTCTGT
>JAHDCK010000007.1:8917-10699 GCA_020629915.1 Saprospiraceae bacterium | reverse complement strand
GTAAAAAAACCACGCCCTGCTCGTCAAACCTCTGTGCCCACTCTGTGACCTCTGTGGTAAAAAAACCACGCCCTGCTCGTCAAAAACCAAAGAGCTTCCATTCGTCAAAAACATCAAGCCCCACGCTCCCGCACTTTTTTATAAACCCTAACCCCAACCACCAGCAAAACCCCAAACAACAAAACCCCAAAAAAAGCATATAAAAAATTCAAAGTATTCTTATAAACCGCCAGCAAAACAATACTCACCAAAAACAAAGTCGGCACCTCATTCAACAACCGAAACTGCGTAGATGAAAAATTAATCTCCCCAGACTCAAAATTTTTAATAATATATTTACAATACAAATGATAACCCAGCAACAAAAAGACAAGCAACAACTTCACATGCAGCCAGGGCATCTCCAAAAACGCCGGATTATAAAATAACATGGCAAAACCAAATATAAAAGTAATCATCATAGCAGGATTACATATAATTTTATACACCCGCCACTGCATCAGCAAAAACTGCTTCTGCAAAATTCCCCGCTCCGGTTCTGGCTTATCCGCCGCCTCAGCGTAGTAAACAAACATCCGAACCAAATAAAACAATCCGGCAAACCACGCCACTGCACCAATGATGTGCATAGCTTTAAAAAAGAAGTGAAGCATCCTGTGTTATTTTGATGTAAAATTCCAACTTTAAAACAACTTCACCAAAGTTTATGTTTCAAATATTGGAGAAACTTCCAAACGAAAAAACGTAACTTTGCACACTCAAATTTTTATTCATGATAGAAACCGATATTTTAATCATTGGTGCCGGACCTTGTGGATTGTTCACGGTTTTTGAAGCGGGATTATTGAAGATGCGTTGCCATCTCATCGACACCCTGCCACAACCCGGCGGACAACTTACAGAGATTTATCCCAAAAAACCCATCTACGATATTCCGGGTTATCCCGAAGTACTCGCCGGGGAACTCGTGGATAATCTCATGAAACAAATCGAACCTTTCAAGCCGGGTTTTACCCTGGGAGAACGCGCCGAAATTATCGAAAAGCAAGAAGACGGACGTTTTAAAGTTACCACCAATCGCGGAACGATTCACCTCGCTCCGGTCATCGCTATTGCCGGAGGATTAGGCTGCTTCGAACCGCGCAAACCACCTCTCGCAAATATTGCCGACTACGAGGATAAAGGCGTCGAGTACATTATCAAAGACCCCGAATTTTATCGAAATAAATCCGTCGTGATTGCTGGTGGAGGTGACTCTGCCCTTGACTGGACGATTTTCCTGGAAGAAGTGGCGGATGAAATTACACTTGTCCATCGCCGAACTCAATTCAGAGGCGCACCGGATTCAGCGGAAAAGGTTCAGGAGTTGGCAGCAGCCGGAAAAATAAATTTAATCACCGAAGCACAGGTCACAGGACTGGAAGGAAACGGACATCTTGAAGAGGTGATTATAAAACATAAGACAGAAGGAGATATACGAAAAAAGACTAATCACTTTGTGCCGCTCTTCGGGTTATCTCCCAAGCTCGGCCCGATTGCAGAATGGGGTTTAAATATAAATAAAAATGCCATTGAAGTAAACACGGATGATTACGGGACCAACATTCCGGGGATTTATGCCATCGGAGATATTAATACCTACAAAGGAAAATTAAAATTAATCCTTTGTGGATTCCATGAAGGAACGATGATGGTGCAATCCGCATTTAACCTTGTTTATCCAGACAAAAAACGATCTTTTAAATATACGACTGTTACGGGTGTATCCGGGTTTGAATAAAA
>JAHDCK010000007.1:6499-8817 GCA_020629915.1 Saprospiraceae bacterium | reverse complement strand
AAAAACGATCTTTTAAATATACGACTGTTACGGGTGTATCCGGGTTTGAATAAAATATTTATATCGCAATCAAGTCGCGACTTTCGGTCACGACTTGATTGGCAACCAGCACTTCGTTATAATTATAAAAAAATAGTCCGTAATGCTTTGTCAGGTGTCCTCGCCTGACAAAAAACTTAAGACTATGATGTTATATTTTTTTCTTTATAATTTTTGTATAAAAATTATATCGTAATCAAGTCGCGACTTTCGGTCACGACTTGATTGGCAACCAGCACTTCGTTATAATTATAAAAAATAGTCTGTAATGCTTTGTCAGGTGTCCTCGGCTGACAAAAAACTTTAGACTATAATGTTATTATTTATTAGAATAATTTAACAAAAAAAAATAGTTTCAAAAAAATAGTTTCAAAAAAATAAATGTCAGAAGTTAATATAAAAATAATAGACAGAGAAGATAAGGAGCACGAAGTCCTTGCTCCTACAGATATGAATTTTAATATCATGGAAATCTGTAAAGCCAGCGAATTGCCCGTGCAGGGAACCTGCGGCGGAATGGCCTTGTGTTCCACTTGTCACATATATGTTTTATCCGATCACGATCTCCCTGAAATGAGCGAAGACGAAGAAGATATGCTCGATCAGGCTTTCTTCGTAGAAGACAACAGTCGCCTCGGTTGTCAAATTCCCATCACTGAAAATCTCGAAGGACTTGTTATAAAATTGGCACCGGAAGGGGAATAGTACAGGCGGTTTAAGAAGTAATCAAATTAAATCACATAATACTTTGTCATCTCGAACGGACCTGTCCTGACCTCTGCGTCAGTAGTGAGAGATCTTGTCTAAACGCAAAGGAAAGCTCAAGCTTAAAGGGCAGGATGCTTGGATAAAAAGTTCGGCGGTTAAAACCACAACTACTACATCGGAATAGAAATTCCTTCCTTAGAAATATGCATCGTTCGTATATCTTTTGTTCTGTTATTAACATCATCCGCAGCATTCTCCAAACGCAAAACACCCCTCGGACAAACCGCCGCACATATCCCACATCCCACGCAGGAAGCCCGGACGATGTCCTGCCCACGCTGCGCATAAGCCCGCACATCAATCCCCATTTCGCAATAAGTAGAACAGTTGCCACAAGAAATGCACTGACCGCCGTTAGCCGTAATCCGAAAGCGGGAAAAAAACTTTTGTTGCAGGCCGAGCAAGGCCGCCATCGGACAACCAAACCGACACCAAACCCGGCTCCCCATAATCGGATAAAACCCAACTCCAATTACCCCGGAAAACATCGAAGCAATTAAAAACCCATACGTTTTTTTATAAGGTTCCGTGATGCTCCCAAGCAATTCATTATGCGTTTGGTGATTGACCCAAAGCAAAATCGTCAGTAAAGTGATGGCCACCAAAACAGCATAAATCATCCATCGTTCAATTTTCCAGGCAGTGAGAGATTTATCCGAAAGTTGCCGGAAAGGGTCACCCGCTGTTTCTGCCAAACCACCACACCCGCAAACCCAGGAACAATACCAGCGTTTGCCATAGAGATAAGTCAGGATAGGAGTGACGACAAACGGAAGTAATATCCCAGAAATTATTATAATATATCCTATCATGCCAACAGAAGCCGGATCATTCCACCCAAACCATTCCGGGCGGAGTGCATAAGAATCCAATGGCCAGAAATAAGTAAAATAGGCTTCGGGTTGATTCATCGTTGCCAAAAAAGCAGGTAGTAAATAAGCCAGCAACAACTGAAAACACATCACGGAAATCGTCCGAATAATTTGATAAGTATTATGTCTGTATTTATAAATAAATTTTATACCCATTATTAAAACAGCCACCGTATAAAATGTCCCGTAAGTGAACCACTGGTCTGCAGGTTTGTTTCTAAGTACCTGACTCAGGGGATCGTGCATTCGGATCAGTCCTTCAATATAAGCAGGGAACCAATATAAACATATATAAAATCCTGTGATTAAAATGGCTAAAATCCAGGCAATAATTCCTCTGGCTGAAATGCTTTTGTGATAAACACCATTATTTTTTATACCCGGAATTTTATCCTGATAAGAAGCGTGTGCAAATAGCAATCCTCCAATTGCAAACCCAAAAAAGGCCACTAATAAAAAAGCAAGGGGCGCAGAAGCTCCTGCTCCGGCCCAGGCGATAAGCAAAGCTAACAATCCAATGCCAACCAAAGCTAAGCCGATTTTTTGTTTCCCGTTCAGATCGGATTCTGAATGTGCAATAGATAAATTAGAATTATTCATTTGTATATTTTGGTGTTATGGTATTGTTTTGTATATATA
>JAHDCK010000007.1:0-6489 GCA_020629915.1 Saprospiraceae bacterium | reverse complement strand
GATGCACAGGCATCAGCGGCGACAAATATGTTTTTTGAACATTGGTGAAGGATTTTTTATACCCTATTTAACCATTTGATTTTAAAAAACTAAAAATACCTTTCAAGCCTCGTTTGCGCTTCAAAGCGATATTAGAATTTGTTTTTTTATTATAAATATCAATCACTTCTGATTCATATTCCTCGTAAAATTCCGGATCGAAATTCGCCATGCCGAGATTTTGTAAAACCGTTTCGATAGATGTTTTTTCTCTCAGCCATTTTTCACAAACCTCATGCCGATAACGCACACCCATTAGATTAAAACCTAATATATGTTTTTCTTTTTTGTCAAAATTCAAGCGAATACTTTTCCTGCCATCTGGATGCGCCCAATAAATCGTCTCCATTTCATCAGGCATTTCAGCCGGGACGTATCCATAAACCTGATATTCAATATCAAAAAATTTGGCGGAGTTAAACCAGATACCCGGATCGTACTCAGTCGGATGTCCGCAAATATTATAGGCCACCGTTTCGCCCATCATTCGCCCGGTGTACCAGATGGCTTCCACAGGTCGCCGTCCCGGTTTTGGGGTTCTAATTTGAGCACAATCACCAATGGCATAAACATCTTTTATATTTGTTTTTAGGAAATTGTCTACAAGAATTCCTCTGTGCGTTTCCAGCGTTGTATTTTTAAGGAAAGAAATATTGGGATGCACGCCAGCCGTCAGACCCACAAAACCACAAGCAATTTCTTCACCTTTATTAGTTATAACTGCCCGAACTTTGCCATTGGCATCCGGCAAAATTTCTTTCAGCTCCGTTTCCAGTCTAAGGTCAATATGGTTTTCTTTAATATGCTTGTTGATAATATTTGATTCTTCCTTAGGTAAAACATTGCTCCAGTAAGAATTTTCCCGTACTAAAAAAGTCACCGGAATATTTCTCGAATGAAACATTTCCGCCATTTCAATTCCAATCAATCCACCTCCCACAATGACGGCTCGCTTCAATCCCTTGCTGCATCGTTCCATCGCTTCCAAATCCTGGTAGGAATACAATCCGTGAACGCCATCGAGGTCTTGCCCGGGCCAACCAAATTTGTTGGAATCCGAACCGGTGGCCAGGATGAGCTTGTCATAAGAAAGAGCAGATCCCGATTGGAATTCTAATTTTTTAGCATTAAAATCAATATTATTGACATAATCTTTTACTAAATCTATTCGGTTCTTTTCCCAAAACCAGGGTTCATAAGGCTGAGTATCTTTGAAGCGCATGTGTCCCATATAGATATACATCAGTGCCGTTCGCGAAAAAAAATACTCCGTTTCTGCGGAAATTATGGTTATTTTGTGGTCGCTCAGTTTTCGGATAAAGCGGGCAGCCGTGACACCGCTGATTCCGTTGCCGATAATTGCAATATGCATAGGCGTTTAGGAGTTTTAAACTTGGAATTAAAATTGCAAACTATAGATTTCAAGCTACAACTTTTAAGTGGCTTTGTGAAATCCCTCTGCAATTTTATTCTATTGAAATCTGTTAGGCTGTCATTAATTTGACAGGAGTGACAGAAGAAGGGAATTATATTTGACACGTTTTAATAATTGCTTGTGAAGATTGATTTTAAAAAATATAAAATTTTTGTTTTTCTTTCTGGATTGTTTTTTTCTGCTTGTGCCCAAACACCACCGGAAAATAAACCGGTAAGTGAAGACGCGGCCTTTGAAAAAGAACTGAGTCGATGGATTGATTACGATGTGCCCTTGATGAGTTGTGAGGAGTTATTTAAAACAGAGGAACCGATTTATATTTTAGATACAAGAAAAAAAGAAGAATATAAAATAAGTCATATTAAAGATGCACGTTATGTTGGGTATCATGATTTTAAAATGGAAAAGGTAGTGGATATTCCAAAAGATGCTAAAGTGGTATTGTATTGTTCTATCGGTTATCGCAGTGGAAAGGTAGCTAAAAAAATGCAGCGCAAAGGTTACACAAATATTTTTAATTTATATGGAAGTATTTTTGAGTGGAAGAATAAGGGCTATCCGGTGATCAATGAAAGTGGAAATGAAACAGAACGAGTTCATACTTATAATAAAAAATGGAGTAAGTGGCTGAAGCAGGGAGAGAAGATTTATTAAAACAATATTTAAAACAATATTTAAAACAATATTTAAAACAATATTTAAAACAATTATACAAATGAATTACTACGAATCAGAAGATTTAAAAAAGTTTGGAAATATTACGGAGTTCCAGGAAAAAATGGGTAACAAATTCTTCGAGTACTATGGAGAAGTTTTTAAGGAAGGCGCATTGACCGCCAGAGAAAAAGCACTCATCGCCCTTGCCGTAGCACATACCGTTCAGTGTCCATATTGCATTGATGCTTATACGTCTGATTGTTTGTCTAAAGGTGCAGACGAAGAACAGATGATGGAAGCCGTTCATGTTTCCGCAGCCATTCGGGGAGGTTCTTCGTTGGTACACAGTGTGCAAATGATGAATCAGGTGAAGAAGGTTACGATGTAACAAATTAAATTACTTTTCTAAGTATAAAAATTAAATGAGTATAAAACAGCGGACCAAATCGCTTCAGGCGAGGTCAAGTGAATTGTCCAGTGCTTTTTTTCAATTAAAAGTACTCAACGGACAGGAAGTGGTGGATGAAAAATTTCCTTCCTTTTCAAACCGGTTACAAAACCTGGGGTATCAAACCCTAAAACCTTCTCAAATAGATATTTTTCAAATTAATATAGGAAAATTGTGCAATCAAACCTGCGCTCACTGTCATGTGGATGCCGGACCGGATCGGAAGGAAGAAAATATGTCTCGTGAAAATTTGGAGTTGTGTTTGAGTATTTTAAAAAATTCCAATATATCAACAGTAGATATAACCGGCGGCGCACCAGAGATGAATCCCAATTTCCGGTGGTTTGTAGAGGAGTGTACAAAGCTGGGTAAGAAAGTTATAGATCGGTGCAATCTGACCATCATCGTTGCCAATCCAAAGTACCACGATCTTCCTGAGTTTTTTGCCAAACACAAAGTTCAGGTCGTTTCTTCCCTGCCATATTTTAGTAAAACCCGAACCGATAAGCAACGGGGAGATGGCGTATTTGAAGATTCTATCAAAGCGCTTAAAATGCTCAATGCAGTTGGTTATGGAAAGGAAGGAACCGGGTTGGAACTCAATTTGGTTTATAATCCTTCCGGCGCGTTTTTGCCCGGCGATCAGGCTGGCTTACAAACGGAATTTAAACGACAACTCAAAAGAAAATTTGATATAGATTTTAATCAGTTGTTTTGTATAACGAATTTGCCCATCAGTCGCTTTCTGGAATATTTATTGGAATCAAATAATTATGAATCCTATATGGAAAAACTCGTAGAAGCATTCAACCCCGGAACGGTGGATGGACTGATGTGCCGCAATACGATTTCCGTAGGTTGGGATGGTTATCTTTACGATTGTGATTTTAATCAAATGCTGGAACTTAAAGTGACCTCAAAGGATTCCATGCACCTGCGTGATTTTAATGAAAATATTTTAAATAATAGAAATATTGTTTTAAATCAACATTGTTATGGTTGCACCGCCGGGGCGGGATCGAGCTGCGGAGGTGAGATTTCTTAAAGCAATTTTAATTGGGAGTCCCGGTCTTTGAACCAATCGCCAATTGTTATAAAATCGGATAACCAGGGTTTCTTAGAATTGCACCAGAGTTGAAAGTTGGTAATATATAATAAAAATAATTGTAACAAAAATGGCGAGGAGAAAAAAGAGAACCTATTATAAAAGCAAACGAGAGTCCTACCAAAGAGATAAAAGAGTAGTGAAAACTCTTGCCCTGTTTGCAGGGATAGCATTAGTTCTGTTGCTTGTACGAAACCGAAAATTCCTGTGGATAAATATTCAGGATTTATATTATAATTTATTTTAAAGTTCAAGTGTCAAGTTCAAGTATCAAGATCAATTAGGGCGTGGAGTTTTTATTTTATAAAAAATTTCTCCAATGAGATCCACTCTTCTAATAAACTTGCGCTTGACACTTGCACTTTAAAAAACCCTACTCCTTCACATCTACGACAATTCGCTTTTTCCGATCCGCAATTTCCCAGGCGGTATGAAAGACTAATTTGGCAATTTTCTCCATTTTATCTGTGTCAATTTTTTCCGGAGTATCTGTGGCCATGTGGTAATCCTCATGCGTGCCATTAAAATAGAATGCTGCCGGAATACCCCGCTCGGCAAAGTTGTAATGATCGGAGCGATAGTAGTAACGATTGGGATCGCTTTTTTCATTATATTTATAATCTAATTCTATATTTATGTGCTGCCGATTCATTTTCTCATTGATTTTATGTAACTCCGTGCTTAATCGATCTGCGCCAATAACATATACGTAATTACCATCTTTATGCCGCTTGTCCACTCGGCCTACCATGTCCACATTGAGATTGACAACCGTGTTTTTCAGCGGAAAAGTGGGATTGTTGACGTAGTACTCCGAGCCTAATAATCCTTTCTCTTCCCCGGAAACCAACATCACCAAAACACTGCGCTTGGGTTGCTGCCCATCTTGTCTGGCCTGAGCAAATGCCTCTGCAATTTCGATTAGGCAAGACGTGCCCGAAGCATTATCATCGGCACCATTATAAATATTCTCCCCTCGTTTTCCCAGGTGATCGAAGTGCGCTGTAATGATTACGACTTCCTCCTTAAGCTTTGGATGGCTTCCTTCTATATAACCCAACACATTTTCTCCTATAAGATCTTCCCGCATTTCTTTTTGATAAATCTCCAAATCCGTTTTTAATTTTATAGCAGCGGGAATACCTTTAGCTCTCGCCTTGTCTCGCTTTTTTATAAATTTCTTATATTTTTTTCCTACAATAGCTTTCGCAATATCTGTAGAAATAGTCAGGCTGTTGGCCATGCCCTTAGAGCCATCATTCCCATCGCTCAAACCAAAACTCCTGTCCATCAAAAAGCGACGAAAACGATTGATTTGTTTTTTGATGCGAGGCTGAACAACGAGTACAGTTTTTGCACCTTTTTGATGTGCTGTCTGATATTTTAATCGCCATTCCTTTGACCATTTCGATGGTTCTTTTGTTCCTGTAACAGTATATATACTATCTTTGCTCATGGGTTCTCCGGCATAAATCATGATGACTTTATCCTTTACATCTACTCCTTTGTAGTCGCTGTAATTTTCGTCATCAATACCATAACCCAGAAAAATAACCTCCTTGGTTTTTAGCTCCGGACGATTTTGATTAATGCTTCCAAAAGAATAAAAATCTCGCATATTTATATATCTTTTATTCTTAACGACTATGCCGAGATTGTCCCATCGCTCCGTGAGGTAGGGAACATTTTGATAGTAAGAATTGTCATCACCAATAGCAGGCAGGCCATTACTTTTAAAATCATCTGCAATGTATTTCGCAGCGAGTTTTTGTCCGGGCTTTCCGGTTTCTCTTCCTTCAAATTCATCCGAAGCCAATTTGTCTATGTGCTGCCGAAGTTCCTTGGAGGTAATCGTATTGGCATACTTTACCTGGACTCCCGGTGGCGGGGGAGGAGGAGCATATTCCACAACCATTTCCATTGGATCATCACTGCTGCTGGGAACTGCTTGTGCGTTAATATTTGTTATAAAATAAAAACTTATAAATAAAATAGAAAAAATCTTTTTCATTATGATAGTATAGTTATATGAAAAATTAAAATTAACTGCATCGTATTTTTTCCACTCGACGGAGATGTCTGCCCCCGTCAAAGGGTGTGGTGATAAATTTTTCAACCATTTCCATTGCCTGGGATTCACTGACAAAACGAGCAGGAATGGCGAGGATATTTGCATCGTTGTGTTGGCGGGTGAGTTGAGCTAGCTCAGCCGTCCAGCAGAGTCCGGCACGAATCCCGGCGTGCTTGTTGGCGGTCATAGCTGCTCCATTGCCACTACCACACAAAATAATTCCCAATTCCACTTCTCCTTTTTCAATCGCTTCTGCTACCGGATGAATGTGGTCGGGATAATCTACAGAGTCCTCTGTGTACGCACCAAAATCCATTACATAAATGTCTCTTTCATTTAAATAGCGAACAATTTTGGTTTTATAATCAAACCCGGCGTGATCCGAACCAATGGCAATTTTTGAAATATTCATCCCTGAAAGTTTTTTCAAAAATACTATTTTTTAAGTGTACAACAAACTTTAGTTTGTTGCCACGCCCTGCACGAAAAAAGTATAACAAAATTTTAGTTTGTTCCGCACCCCGCTCGGAAAAGGTAGAACAATAGCCACATACCTACCCACACTCCGCGATCAACAAACTAATTGGTTTTAAAAAATTAACCGCCGAAAATAAATCGGGCGCATTGCTGGTGTCAGGTGGGACACCTGACACGAAAACGTTTTTCCCGTCAGGTGGGACACCTGACGGTTACAGGGCACAACGCTTGGTAAAAAATTCGGCGGTTAATTATTT
>JAHDCK010000276.1 GCA_020629915.1 Saprospiraceae bacterium | reverse complement strand
AATGTGTGACTGAACGATCCCGAAGGGTGAAAGTCCCAGAGGACTTTCAAGTGAAAGAAACACGAAGTGGGTGGTGAGCAGTTGGCGGAGAGTTAAGAAATCAATAAAGCCTTGACTTTTGCTTCTTTGTGTCAAGACAAAGAAGAAAAAAGAATATTTACTACTAGAATGTTTAAGCAAAAAAGATTGGATGTTATTTGACCGATTGATGAATTTTATTTTTATTTATTTGTTCTTTACTATTTTATATCGTTCGCTTCCCCACCTCCCCCTTCAAAAACGTCGTCAAAGGATTCAACACCGCCCACATTTCATCCATATCCGCCGTAGGAAAAACAGCCAGTTCAAGCGCCTTTCTCATCTCCTCTGCTTTTTCCGGATAGTGCTTAGCAAAACGCTCGTAGCAGGGATACAAATCTCGGGTAAAGCATTGCTCTTTTTCCATGACCAATTCAAATCCAATGCGCACCGTGCGCTTCATGATCCAGGTGCAATTTTCTTTTAAGTCTTCTTCAGCCGTTTCTTTTTCCAGCCATCCTTTTAGCATTTTGATACCGCCGTCAATATCATTGGAATGTGCATAAGCCCACTCTCCTATTCCGAATTTTGGCAACTCCGGCCGGAGGTCTTTTCCTTCTACGAAAAGACATTGGGATTGTAGCAAAAATTGCAAGCGTTCAGAAGACTGAACTTCCTCCAGAGTTTTTGTAAAAATTTCAATGCCTTTTAAAAAAGGATATTTGGCCGTCATCTCGTGATAAAATTTTATCCGGTCCAGCAAGTCCTGTCGCGTTATCTCCGAATAAGATATAGCAAAAGTATCTATATCAGAAATATTGGGAACTGCTTTTCCCTTCGCCACACTTCCCCTCAGATAAACACTGTGAATATTCTTGGGAAATTCTGTTTTATAAAATTTTAATATATCATTTACTATCGGGAGGTATTCTGGCTGGAGGTTATCCAATGACAGGTCATTGATGATAAATCCTTCTTCATCCAGTGGCTGTACGCTGCCGATGTTTTTGATTTTGTTTCCCATGTTTAAGTGTCTTTTACATCTTCTTTTTTAGAATACAAAACAAAAATCATATACGTAATTATAAAAACCATTAAAGGAATTTGAAAACTCAAATAATTAAATTTTTCAATTGGAGTTTCTATCAATCGTTTAGTAAGCGGAATAATCATCAAAATAAAACTTAAAGCATTACCCCATATCAATTTACTATATTTCGTAAAATTAAGAATGAATCCAGTAATCCCTAAAAGGGCAAAAACCTGTTCATTATTACCAAATTCCAAACTTGTAAATATCAACCACAAAATAAAAGGGATGCCTATCATTTGTCCCTTAAGAATTATTAGGGAATACGAAAACAGAGAAACCATTTTAAAGGTATCCTTCATGAGTAATTATAAGTTCACCAAAATTAGAAGAAAATTATTGAGGTCGTGGCGGCCAGCCGCGACCTCAATGACTGTCGCTGTCAAGTCGCGACTAGCAGTCACGACTTGACTACAAACAACTCAAAAAATTAAAACAATCCTTTATTAATATAAATTAAATCCCGTATGTCGTTTTGTTTGCTCAAATTCTCTTTTTAATTTTTCAGTGGTCTGTTCTTTCTCTATAGAGGTCATTTTCGGATTTCCCTGAATTTCTTTTACTTTTTTATTATATTCATTTTCTAACTCTTTAAGATGATCGTTATGAGCAGAGCGGAGTACTTTTTAATTCTCCATTATATTTAAATTTAACAAAATATAATTTATTATTTAAATCAGTTACGCAAGATTTTTTATCTTTTCTAAAATAAAGTTTCCTATCTTCACAACCATTTTAATTTTTAAAAAGTTTTTTATTTTTTCAACATAAATCATTCAAAAATGAAAATTAAAAAAATGACCAGTCTGCTTCTTTTTGTCGCACTCCTTGCGTTTGGATGTTCACAATCCGCTGAGAAGGAAAGCACGACAAATGAAGTCCAACAAGAACAAGTAAAGGTTCAGCCTGCGACGCCTTCCGGTCAGGTGGATAAGTTCGGTAGAAAACCAGGTGACCCGCATTATGGGCACAATCATGCTTCGGATGAAAAGCATCCTACAACAACTACTACGACAACAAAACCTGCCGAAGGTAAGCCGGATAAATTTGGTAGAATGCCGGGCGATCCGCACTACGGACATAATCATGAGTAGGAAAACCTGACACTCATGAAAGCCAAAAAAAAATACCGGGTGAGGCAATTGCTTCGCTCGGTATTTTTTTATTCCTTTCCAAATTCCACCCAAGAAAAAAACCCACCCCGCAAAAAACGGAATGGGCTTCAATAGATCTGATTTGGTTTATTAGACCCAATCATATACGTGTTTTACCATAAAGACCAGTACAAGGCGACCAAGACCGCCAGCACCGCAAAAGCAGACATATTGAAAATCATATCTGTTTTAAACAAAGATGAATCCGCGTCGAGTGCTTTTGAATCGTTTGTTTTCTTTTCTGATAATATAAAATAAAATAACACCGCTGATATAAGTAAAATCAAAATACCTATCCAGGATGGTGTGTTGGAATCTTCCAAAATAAACTTGAATCCGGATGGAATAGAAATCACGATCAGGGAAACCAATAAGCCCCATCGGAAAGCCGAATCGTTGGTTGAGGTTTCTCTGTTTGGTTTATCCATTAGCGACATGATGACCATCACGGCAGTTAACAACAGGAAGGAAAATCCCATTCTATCTAAAAATGGCATCGGAATCGTTCCACTTGAATCCAAAAATTTTAATATAACTGATAATGGAATAGATGCAAGGATAACCGTCAGCGCAGCATTCGCACTCGCCCGTTTCCAGAATATACCGAAGACGAAAACGACCAGTACACCCGGACTGATAAACCCGGTGTATTCCTGTATAAACTGTAGGACCTGATCCAGACTTCCCAGTGCCGGAGCAATGAGAATCCCAAGCAGCAAAGAAGCACCCGCAACTATTTTTCCTATATTAACAAAATGCTTATCTTTTTCTTCTTCCGTTCCTCCACCGCTGTACATCGGCTTATAAATATCCAAAGTCACCATCGTGGAAACGCTATTCACCATAGAACTAATAGAAGAACCAATCGCTGCTACTAATGCCGCAAATACAATTCCCTTCAATCCGTCCTGTACAAAATTATTCAGGACCCAGGGAAAAGCTTCGTCCGGTTTGGCAATGCCTTCGCCTACAAACCCATAAGCCTCTGGATTTTTTAATATAACAAAAGCAGCAATACCAGGAATCACAACGATCAAAGGCATCAACAATTTCAGGAAAGCAGCGAAAGCCACACCGCGCTGCGCTTCGGCAATAGACTTAGAAGCCAGGGCGCGCTGAATGATGTACTGGTTCGTTCCCCAGTAGTACAAATTGGCAATCCACATTCCGCCAATCAAAACGGAAATCCCCGGAAGGAGATCATAAGCAGATTTCGTTTCACCAGACGTTATATCTAAATAGGTCGAAGTCTTTTCAAAAATCATATCAAACTTTTCCGGAGCTTCTGCCATCAGGTGCTGCAACCCGGCAAGGTATCCGCCACCGCCGACCAGCGTCACGACCATATAACTCGCTACCAATCCTCCGATAACCAAAACGACTACCTGAATAACATCCGTCCAAACCACCGCTTTCAGTCCTCCGAAAATGGAAAAGGTGGCGGAGTAAAGTGCCAGTCCGAGAATACCGTAAATCAACGGAAGTCCGGTTATGCTTTCAATCGCCAATCCTCCCAAATATAAAATAGAAGTTATATTAACAAAAATAATCAATGCGGCCCAAAAGAAAGCCATGATCGTCCGCACCGTTCCACTGAATCGCTTTTCGAGGAACTGCGGCATGGTATAAATTTCCTCCTTGAGAAAAACGGGCAGGAAAAATTTGGCGACAACCAAAAGCGTCAGTGCTGCCAGTAATTCATAAGCTCCAATCGCCAATCCAATGGCAAAACCGGAACCGTTCATTCCGAGGATTTGCTCGGTGGAAATATTAGAAGCAATCAGCGAGCCACCAACTGCCCACCAGGGCAAGGCACCACTCGCCAGAAAATAATCTTTCGTCGTTTGGTTTCCGCTACGCCTTGAAATCCAGATACCGAATCCCATCATTAAAAACAGGTAGCCCAGAAACAAGGTCAAATCTATCGTTGCAAATTCTTTCATTTTGTTTTGTTTATTTATATGTTATTCATGTAGAGTGTAGAGTGAAGAATAATTTTTCACTCTACACTCTTCACTCTTCACTCCTAAAACTTAACCACTTTTCCTTTAAACTCAAAATCAACAGTTTCTCCGGCAATTGTGGCCGTGAATTTTCCAGGTTCTGTCGTCCACTTGTTATCCATCCCGACGAAAGCCAAATCTCTTGGCGTAATCGTAAAGGTAACGGTTTTTGTTTCACCCGGCTTCAGACTGATCTTATCAAATCCTCTCAGGCGTTTTACAGCAGGCGTAATGCTCGCAACTAAATCTGTTATATATAACTGAACCACTTCTTTTCCTTCTCGCTTGCCACTATTCGTTACTTCCACTGAAAATTCCACATTGCCGGAGGCGGTCAGTTCTTTTTTATTAATTTTAAAATTAGAATATTTAAAAGTTGTATAACTTAAACCATGACCAAACTCCCATTGAGGATTCACTCCGTTACCAGAAAAATCAGAATGCACGCGGTCTGTTCCTTTGTGATCATAAGTATGAAGGGAGTGTGGTTCTCTGGGATAAGTAATCGGCAATTTTCCACTTGGATTCGCTTCGCCAAAAAGCACATCGGCAATCGCTCTTCCACCTTCGTTGCCGGGGAGATAACCCATGACCACAGCGTTGGCTTTGTCCGCAATTTTATTAACTAACCTCGGACGACCTTCCACCATCACAAAGATGATAGGCGTTCCTGTTTCCGCAATGGCATTGACCAAATCGACTTGCGCTTGTGGCAGGGCGAGGTCGCCAATATTTCCAACCAACTCCGTGTAGGGATTTTCTCCTATACAAACAATGGCCGCTTTTTTACCTTTAGCAGCATTAGCCGCTGCTTTGATATCCACGGCTTCATCGAATTTTGTTCCTTCCACATAAGTGACTTTATCCTTACCAACGAGTTTTTCAATAGCTCCGAGAACCGTGAGTTTACCTTTGGTGTTGTACTTGGTTTCCGTTCCCTGCCAGGTGTTTGTCCATCCTCCGTTGAGACAATTCATGGAGTTGGCGGTCGGGCCGGTGACGAGTACTTGATCGTTTTTAGATAAGGGTAAAATATTATTTTTATTTTCTAAAAGTGTAATCGCTTCCACCGCTCCGTTGTAGGCGGATTGTGCATGTTCGGCAGAGGCAAATTTCGGGTAATCTTTAGGATTTGTTACAGGTTTTTCAAATAAGTTTAATTTTAATTTTACCCATAAAATTCTGCGAACCGCATCGTCAATTCTACTCATCGGCACTTCCCCGTCTTTTACTAATTTTAATAAAACTTTAGGAAAAGATAAATCTGTAGGAACCATACTCATATCGATTCCGGCATTGACGGCCATTTTTATGGCATCGTAATCGCCTTCTGCAACACGATGTCTCGAATATAAATATTTTATATCTTCCCAATCTGTCAAAACGATTCCTTTAAAACCCAATTCGTCCTTGAGCAGATCCGTCAGGATTTTTTTATCGGCATGAACGGGGATTCCATTCATTTCACCCGAACAAATCATAATGGTATGCGCTCCGGCTTCAATGGCTTTTTGAAAGGTTGGAACAAAATATTCCCGGAGTTGTCGTTCAGGTATCCAGGCCGGAGAACGATCTTTTCCGGTCAGCGTAACACTGTATCCCAGGAAGTGTTTCATACAAGCCGCAATGTGATTCGGATCATGAACTTGATTATTATCTCCTTCGTAGCCCTTGACCAATGCTTCACCCATTGTAGAAGCTAAATATACATCTTCTCCAAATGTTTCCCAAAGTCGCGGCCATCTCGCATCGCGGCCTATGTCAAGTACCGGCGAGAAAGTCCAGGGAATGGAGGAGGCTCTGGTTTCATAGGCTGTTATTCTTCCGGCCTCCCGGGTCAATGCGGGATTCCAGGAAGCAGCCTGGGTAATTTGTTGTGGGAACAAGGTTGCATCCAGGGTATAATTCGTTCCGTGAATGGCATCAATTCCATACAAGACCGGAATGCCCGTTTTCTTTTTGGAGGCATATTTATGGATGGTCGTCATGATACCATACCAGTGGTCGCGGGAATAGGCATGCCCTCCGCAGTTCAAAACCGACCCGACCCGATACTTGACAAGTGCTTCTTCGAGTTTGGCATCATCGAGTTGGTGGGGTTCTTCCAGGTGGTAAGGCTTACCTTTTGAAATGACATCAATGGTCACCTGGGTCATCTCTCCTACTTTATCCTCGAGGGTCATTTTGGAGAGGATTTTTTCAATTTGTTTTTCCAATTTTGTTTGTTTTTGAGCGGTTATATTATTATAAAAT
>JAHDCK010000275.1 GCA_020629915.1 Saprospiraceae bacterium | reverse complement strand
TAAAAAATAAAAGCAAGATTTACGCCTCTACCTTCTTTTTAATTTAAAAATTATAATTTGATGAAAAGAAAATTTAATGCACGACGGATTAGACAACTAAAATTCCTGATTCGCCAAACGCAGAATTGGGTAAAAACCCAAAAGATGATTCCAATCAAACAAAGGGAATCTGTACTGGAAAAAATCAAACAATTAGTCCGGGAATTAAGATCGAGCCTTCCTTCCTTTAAGCTACAAAAAGCATTGGGAACCATAACCCTGCTTGCCGGTATGACCGCAGCTCAGGCACAAATCTCCTTCGGTCCGGAGCAGGTCAATCCTTTTAACCTTAATGGGACCACCACTTTTACCACCACCAGTGGCTTTGGCGATCTGGACGGTGATGGCGATTTAGATTTGGTGATAAGCAAACTGGATCAGGGTACAGGAAATACCGGCATTCATTTTCATGAAAATATCGGAAGTGATACCAATCCTAACTACGCCCCTGCCGAGGATATGAATATAATTACTGGCTATTATACTTTTCCCGTCCTGGTAGATATTGACGATGATGGAGATTTGGATTTGATCGGTTCTTATGATTATGGAATTGTATATTATAATAATGACGGAACACCAACTTCCCCATCCTTTGGAGCTTACCAACTCAATCCCTTTAATTTGCCAGAAGTAGAATCCTATGTAATGGACTTTTATTGATATGGATAATGATGGAGATTTGGATTTACTAGTCAATCGAACTAATGAGGATTTAGAAGTGACTGAAATCCACTATTATGAAAATGTTGGTTCTGCCTCTGCACCGGATTTTGGACCAGGAGAAGTTAACCCATTCAATCTCAATCAAATTAATGGTTATATAGCGATTCCTACATTTGGAGATCTTGATATGGATGGCGATTACGATATGTTGGTTGGGACTATAGAGTATGTTGATACTTCATATATTACAAAACTTTCCTATTATGAAAATGTTGGTACGCCGGAAAATGCTCAAATGAATCCACCTGTTGATGCCCCTTTTGGTCTTCCATCCGATTTTGACAGCTATTGGCGTTTTCCAAGGTTTGTAGATATTGATGCGGACGGTGATCTCGATATTATGGCTGGTGAGTACTTAGAGGATCAAGATGGACGTTTTTTCTTATATGAAAATACCACTCCTGTTTCTACTTCAGAACCTTTAGCGGACTTGCTCGTTTCAGTCAGTCCAAATCCGGTATCAGATGAATTATTTATCCAAGCCGATTTTATTATAGAAAAAATTGAAATTTATAATGTGCTAGGAAAACTGGTTCATACCGCTGGTAATGTTCAAAGTATTTCTATGGCCAACCATCCCAAAGGCAATTATTTTATTAAAATAAAAAATGATCAGGGAGAAGTAGTCACAAAGAAAATTTTAAAAAAATAATATTATTTATTTTAATAATAAAAGCACCCTGCATTCAAAAGAATTCAGGGTGTTTTTAATTTTGCAAATATTTTCTTTTTCCTATCGAACAACAAAAATAGAGTTGTCATTTCGAGCCTAGTGAAAAACAATAAAATATTATATGTTTTTGTTTAATTATTAAAACTTTATATTCGGCGGTTAATTATAAAAAAAAGGGGCTTAAGTAACCGGCCACAATAATCTTTAAAATACTTTGAACAATTTTTTAATTTCTTCTTCGTTAAAAAGCCTCGCCGACGCCCTGAGTGCTTACCCGCCCGCAAGCGGTTCGGGAGTTCACACTCCCTCATATTTTTTGCCTTGAATAAATCAAAAACTCATTTCAAATTAAATTGAACATTATTATGTCCAGTTACTTATTTTATTAAAAATTGATACCTAAAATTTTCTCAAATCAAAACCTTATCTTTGCCCGATAATTTAAAATCAATTTGAAAACAAAAACCATACACAAAGATAAGGTCAGCGTCATAACTTTGGGATGCTCCAAAAATCTGGTTGATTCTGAAAATTTAATCACCCAATTAAAGGCGAATGACTACGCTGTTACTCATGATACCCACGAGGAAGACGCCAATATCGTCATCGTCAACACCTGTGGTTTTATTGATTTAGCTAAAGAGGAATCTGTCAATACCATCCTAAATTATGCCCAGGTAAAAACAGATGGAGGGATCGAAAAGCTCTACGTCACGGGTTGCCTATCGGAGCGTTACCGGGAAGATTTGTCTAAAGAAATCCCCGAGGTAGATGCCTGGTTTGGTACGCTGGAACTGCCCGGCTTGCTCTCCAAGCTCAATGCCGATTACAAGCACGACCTGATCGGCGAACGCATCATCACCACCCCGCCTCACTACGCCTACCTCAAAATTTCGGAGGGCTGTAACCGAACTTGTGCTTTCTGTGCCATTCCACTTATGCGTGGAAAACATATATCAAAACCTATCGAAAAGCTTGTCACCGAAGCGCGCAATCTGGCTAAACGCGGCGTGAAGGAAATCATGCTCATCGCACAGGAATTAACCTATTACGGTTTAGACTTATATAAAAAAAGAGCGCTACCAGAATTACTGGACGAGTTGGCACAGGTAGAAGGCATCGAATGGATACGGTTGCATTACGCTTATCCCAGTAAATTTCCACTTGAAATTTTTGATGCCATAGCCAGGCATAAAACAATTTGCAATTATTTAGATATCCCATTGCAGCACGCCAGCGATTCCGTTCTGGCTCGGATGCGCCGGCAAATTACCAATGCCGAAACCCGCGCCTTGATTCAAGCCGCAAGAGAACGTGTTCCGGGGATGGCTATTCGTACCACGATGCTAGTCGGTTTTCCCGGAGAGACAGAGGCAGAGTTTCAGGAATTGTGTGATTTTGTTCAGGATATGAAATTTGATCGGCTGGGCGTTTTTCAATATTCCCACGAGGAAAACACAATTGCCCATGCCGGAGCAGATGACGTTCCGGCGGAAATCAAAGCCGAACGCGCCAATAAAATCATGGAAATCCAGCAAGCCATTTCCCTTGAAAAGAACGAATCAAAAATCGGAAAAACGTATAAAGTTTTATTTGATAGAAAAGAAGGGAATCACTTTATTGGTCGGACAGAATACGACTCGCCAGAAGTGGATAATGAAGTGCTGGTAGATGCTAATAAATATTTTATTAGAATAGGTGATTTTGCAAATATAAAAATTACTGATGCGACTGAGTATGATCTGATTGGAGAAGTGATTCAATAATTCAATGGTACAATGGTACAATGGTACAATATTCCAATAATTTAATATTTTAATTTTTTAATGACAAAAATATACTCCAACTCCGAAATTGCTCCTTTGAAAAAAGTGCTCATTCACCGCCCGGATGAAGGGATTGATCAAATCACTCCCAGAAGAGCCGAAGAATTATTATTTGATGATATCGTTTATTTGCCACAGATGCAAAAAGAGCATGACATTTTCCGAAAGGTTTTGGAATTATTTCTAGGAGAAAAAAACGTATATGAAGCAGAAGATTTATTACTGGAAGCATTACAAAACAAAAAATTAAAAAAGAAATTATTTAAATTAATTGCAGAATTTGAAGAATTACCTAAAAAACATATTCAAATTTTAAAAAAACTCCCATTAAAAGAACTCAAAGACACTTTGATTTCTGGTTACTGTAATTCTAAAAACGTACGCATTTTTGATCCCATCCCTAATTTTATTTTTACAAGGGACATAGCCGTAGTCATCAATGATCATATTTTAATAACAAAAGCCTCCAAGGAAGCACGTCATCGGGAAAATTTGCTCACTCAATTTATCATATACGCTCATCCTCTATTTGAAGAGTTGGTGAAAAATGATCGAATCATCAATTTCAATCGGGTAAATGAATTTCTTCCCTCGGATTCGGGTGTACCAGCTACTATCGAAGGTGGCGATGTCATGATCATCAACAAAGATTACCTGCTGGTTGGTTGTAGCGAAAGAACCACCGCACATGCCATCCACCTATTAAAAAATAGATTATTTGAAAAAAATGTCGTAAAAAACGTCGTGCAGGTCAATATCACCAGCAATCGTGCCTGGATGCACATCGATACTGTTTTTACTCAAATTGATAGCAATCATTTTGCAGCATTTGGCCCGATGGCTGTCGAAGGTCAGGCGAGCAATATCCTTGTCCACCGGAAAGGAAAAAAATCGCCCACCTCCTACCCGACCCTGCAGGCATTTCTAAAAAAAGAAATCAACCCAAAAATAAAATTTGTGCTGAGCGGCAATGGACAGTCGCCCTATCAGGAACGAGAGCAATGGACGGATGGTTGCAATCTGGTTACTATTCGACCCGGCATAGCTTTGACCTATGACCGCAATAGCAAAACAGGAGAAGCATTTGAAGCCGCAGGATTTTCTATTCTACCCGCAGAAAAACTAATAAAAGACGTCAAAAACGGAAAAATTGATATTAAAAAAATCAAAAATACTATCATTACCCTTCCTTCTGGCGAGTTAAGCCGGGGCAGAGGTGGCTCCCACTGTATGACCTGCCCGTTACTTCGCTCGTTTCTAAAGTCATAAACACAGAAATTTTAGCAAAAAAATGATATTTTTGCGATAAGACCTTAATCTCAATGGTGCACTATTCCAATAGTTTAATACTACAATGTTTTTTTATTGAACTATTGGAATATCGAACTATTGGAATATTGAATCATCTGAATTTTGAAAAAAGATGTTTAAGAATATAAAATCACTATTTATCGTCGAGGAAGAAGATCCGAAGAAGCCGGAGAAAAAGACTCAAGAAGTAGAAAAATTTGATTCTAATAAACAACCCGTCGATAAACCAAAAGGAACTAACACGCCCCAACCAAATCCTACTCCCAAACCCATTCTTGATCCTGCCCTTGCCAATAAGCCAGACAATAAATTTTTGGATATTTTATTCAAAGCCATGGAGAAAAACAACCCTCCGGGATTTGATTATATGGAATATCGCAACAGCCTGAATTCCCTGAGTAAAATGCCGATGGATGAGGCCACGAAGTACAAATCCGCCTACGCAATGGCTCAAACGATGGGAGCAACCCCCAAAAAACTAGTGGACTCTGCACAGCATTATGTCAGTGTTTTAAAAACAGAGGAGAAAAAATTTCAGGCGGCAATGGCGAACCAAAACAATGTGAAAGTGGTTCAAAATAAAGAGCAGATCAAAATGCTTAGTAAAACCATTCAGGAAAAAACCGCTCAAATCAAAAAACTCACGCAGGAAATAGAAGCCCACCAGAAAAAAATTGAGGCGATTCAGAAGACTATTGACGATTCCAGTATGAAAGTGGAAACGACCAAAACGCGCTTCGATGCCTCCATCAATTTTGTTTTAAAACAAATCAATCTGGATGTGGCAAATATGAAAAAATATTTAAAATAATATACTTTTTTTATAAAACTCAACCCTTTAATTTTTTTAAAACGAATATTTCAATATGGAATTTAAGGATTATAAACCCAAATCTTTTTGGCAAAGACCCGAAGGTGTAACCGGAGCTATCTTTGGTGGAGCCTTGTTGCTTGGAGGCGGTTTTCTGCTCTACACTTTTCTTCCTATCCTGATCGGATTAGCAGCCAATACCTTTTATTTGCTAATCATGGTGCTGGCTATTGCTGCCTTGCTCTACATGGTTTTTGATCCGAAAATGCGCAATTTGGTTTGGTATGGTTATAAAAGTGTGATGCGTTGGATTACGGGATTGTTTGTACAAATCGATCCTATTGGTATATTAAAATCTTACGTGGATGACCTCAAAGATAATCTCCGTAAAATGAACAGACAGATTGGATCGCTGCGTGGACAGATGCACAAACTCAAGGAAGTCATCGTTAATAATCAACGCCAAATTCAGTCTAATCTCAACCTCGCCAGCAAAGCCAAGGAAACCAACAAGAAGGCGCAGATGATTTTGAAATCCCGAAAAGCCGGGCGATTGAAAGAATCCAATTTGAGGCTGGAAGATTTGTATAAAAAAATGGAAGTTCTATATCGCGTCCTGACCAAGATGTATGAAAATTCCGAAATCCTGCTGGAAGATGTCAAGGATCAGGTTATGGTAAAAGAACAGGAACGCAAGGCTATCCTCGCCTCTCACTCTGCCATGAAATCCGCCCGAAATATCATCTCTGGAAATGCAGATAAAAAATATATGTTTGATATGGCGTTGGAGGCAATTGCTGAGGATGTCAGTCAGAAGGTTGGCGAAATGGAACGCTTCATGGATATGTCCAGCAACTTTATGGATTCTGTAGACTTGCAAAATGGCGTTTTTGAGGAAGAAGGATTGAAGATGTTGGAAAAATGGGAGAAAGAAGGCGTGTCGCTTATCCTCGGTGATGAAAAAACCCACTTGCTGGAACAAGCCAATGATGAGGCAGAGGAACTCGATATCAATCAACCAATAAAAACAAGGGTTAAAGAACCGAATCACAAAAATCAATATGATAGTTTTTTTGATTAGAAAAGTATCGGCAGTTTAAACCGTAGAAATTGCTAACCCGCACCCTTTGCCCCTAAAGGGCAATGTCATTGACATAAGA
>JAHDCK010000274.1 GCA_020629915.1 Saprospiraceae bacterium | reverse complement strand
GAATATAAAAATTATATTAAATTGTAGAATAAATTTTAGTTTGTTCCACGCGTTGCTTGGAATAGTGTTTAGCATTTTACTGAACAGAAAAACACAGGACTTGAAACACTATGCATCAACAAACTAAAGTTTGTTGTACTTTATAATATGAATAAAATAACAGCCATAGTCCCCTGCTACAACGAAGCGGAAAATATCGCCGGCGTATTGGAGACGCTCCAATGGGCGGATGAGATCCTCGTAGTGGATTCCTTTAGTACGGATGATACAGTGGCTATTGCTAAACGTTATACAAATAAAATTTTTCAAAGAAAATACAAGGGCCCTGCTGATCAAAAAAACTGGATCATTCCTCAGGCCAGCCATGACTGGATTATCCTGCTTGATGCCGACGAACGCCTCACGCCAGAACTAGAAAGCGAAATAAAACATATTCTAAAAAACAGAACAGATAAGGATGCCTTCTGGATAGGTCGGCAAAATTATTTTATGGGAAAAAAATTAAAATATAGCGGTTGGCAGGGTGATGCGGTGATTCGGTTGTTTAAAAAAAGCTGCCGCTACGATGCCAAGCAAGTCCATGAAGAGATCCAAACCGAAGGAATAAATGTTGGAAAATTAAATAATAAAATACAGCATTTCACCTTTAAAAGTCTGGATCATTATTTGGATAAAACAAGGAGATATGCCAAGTGGTCTGCGAAGGATCATTTTGACAAAACAAAAAACGTAACCCTTTTTCATTTATATATAAAACCTCTTTTTCGTTTTTTTAAACACTACTTTTTTCAGTTGGGTTTTCTGGATGGCCGGGTAGGATTTATTGTGAGTGCGATAATGGCCTGGGGAGTATTTCTGCGGTATGTTTATCTGAAGGAAATGAAGCAGATAAATTTATATAAATGAATATTCGGTATTTTATAAAAAGAACTTCCTGGCGCAAATGGCTACTCGAAAACTTTAATACCGCCAATGAAATCTGGTTAGCTTATCCAAAAAAGCATACGGGAAAACCCAGAATCTCCTATAACGATGCGGTGGAGGAAGCTCTCTGTTTTGGCTGGATAGATAGCAAGGTTAAATCTCTGGATGCGGATACTACGGTTCAGCGATTTTGCCCCCGGAAGAAACCAAATTATTCCCAGCCCAACCGAGAGCGTATCCGGTGGTTGCTTGAGCAAAAACTCGTTCATCCGTCTCAGGAGGCTACCTTAAAAAAAATTGCAGCCGAGGCATTTTACTTCCCGGAAGATATTTTAGATCATTTAAAACAGGATGCTGAAGTCTGGAAAAATTATCAAAATTTTTTAGCAGGATATCAACGCATTAGAATTGCTTATATAGAAAGTGCTCGCAAACGACCGGAGGAGTTTAAGAAAAGATTGAATAATTTTACAACAAAGACCAGAGCCGGAAAAATAATTCGGGGATATGGTGGTATTGAAAAATATTATTAAAAAAACAGTATGAATAATTGTATCTTTTGTAAAATAGTAAAAGGAGAAGCACCTTCCTGGAAAGTTTGGGAAAATGAAACCGTTTATGCTTTTCTGGATATTAATCCGGTCAGTCCCTATCATACTTTAGTTATTCCCAAGAAGCATTTTGTAAATATATTTGATATTTCTGATTTTGAATTGAGGGAAGTGATCAGTGGTGTCAGAGAGGTCGTCAAAATGTATGAGGAAAAACTCGGCATCAAAAATCTTCAAATTGTCAACAGTAATGGACACGCCGGTCAACAGGATGTTTTTCATATACATTTTCACATTGTACCCAGAGAAGAAGGAGATGGTCAAAATATTCGATGGAAAACTTTCCCGGAATGGCGATCGGAATTTGATGAAATGATTTTAAAATTAAAAGGTCAATAGTTTTTACTATAAAAATAAATCCAATATAACTAAACTACCAAAGACGACACTTGCCACACCATTAGTTGTAAAAAAGGCCAAATTGACCCGGCTTAGATCATTTGGCTTAACCAAGCGGTGCTGATAAATTAATAATATTATAAAAATCAATACTGCTAACCAGTGCAAAGCCCCAAACTGTCCTTCCCAGGCCGCAGTCATTACAAATAAGGCACAAAGAAAATGTAAAACGGAGGATAATTTCAGAGCGCGTTCCCGCCCTAAGGCAACGGGAACGGAATGTAATTTGAGTGAACGATCAAAGGCTTCGTCCTGCAAGGCATAAATAATATCAAATCCTGCTACCCAAAATAAAACAGCCAACCCATATAAAACAGGTAATATATGAAAAATACCTGCTACAGCCAGATATGCTCCCACCGGAGCTAATGCCAAACCCAATCCTAAAACAAAATGGCAGAGAAAAGTAAATCGCTTTGTATAACTATATCCCAACACGACCAACAATGCCACCGGAGAAAGATAAAAACAGATCGGATTAATAAACCAAGTAGTCAAAACAAATAACAAAGAACAAGATACGATAAAAATCAATGCGTTTTGTGGCGAAATGACTCCCGAAGGAATTTCCCGTTTTTCTGTTCTTTCGTTTTGAATATCAATATCGCGATCCAGGTAGCGATTGAATGCCATCGCTGCGCTACGGGCGAGCACCATACACAGCAATACCAAACCCAGTTTTTCCCATGAAAAAGCAAAACCCGAATACTGGGTGGCCAGAAAAAAACCGATCAGTGCAAAGGGCAAGGCAAAGATCGTGTGGCTAAATTTTACAAGGGATAAATAGTTTTTAATTGCACTCACGGATTTGTTTTTATAAATTTCACATTAGAAGAAAGCGGAACTGCTAAAACATCTTTTCCATCTAACAGAAAAAAAACTTCTCTGGTTTTGCCGATGGCTTTTCCTTTTTTGACAGATTTATCCATAAAAATTAATTCAATATCTTCTGACCCTTTTATCCTGTCCGAAGTACTTTCCCCGTAAATATCAGCAGTTATATTAAAATAAAAAATCATCAACAGTAAAAAAGCCGGAAATCGAAACCAAAGGTTAAACCACTTTTTTTTATCCCATCCAAAATTGAACCTTGAATAACTTTCAGGAAATTTGTTTTTCCAAAATACATCCAATAAAAGAAAAACAGAGGTCAAGAAAACAGACAATAAGGTAAAACCAATAATTCGAAAATCTTCAAAGGGTGCGATCAAAAAATCAAACACATCGGCATATTGAAAAATATTAATACCAAATTTATTATATTTAAAATAATTAAACACCATTCCAACGGCAACTATCAATAAATAAAACAGGGACAATACCAATTGTATCTCCCGAATGACCACCTCATAAATGTCTTTTATTATTCCTTCTTTCATTATTTTGGCTCTTTGAGTTTGCAACTAAGACAAAGTATTTTACCTACCTCACCAATGTAACATCCCCACTGTATAACTCCACATAATCATCAATAAATTCCA
Organism: Saprospiraceae bacterium; assembly: GCA_020629915.1. Lineage (GTDB taxonomy): Bacteria > Bacteroidota > Bacteroidia > Chitinophagales > Saprospiraceae > JAHDCK01. The sequence continues at coordinate 3,156 of JAHDCK010000274.1, read as the reverse complement.
CTTCGGCAACATAGACGAATACACCTGGATTCAACTCCCTGCTTTTATAGGTTCCATCCCATCCAAATGACTCCTGATTGAGCAACATATCTTTACCTTCATAAACCATCTCTCCCCAGCGATCAAAAATTCTCAAGTATTTAATTCTCCTTGCAGCAGGATTTGAAAATATAGATAAAAAATCATTTTGTCCATCCCCATTCGGGGTGAATACATTAGGGATAAACACCGGGCGCAGCTTGTTCACATTGACGGTTATCGTATCTGTATCTTTGCAACCGACATTATTGGTGACTTCAACGATAAAGGTTGTCGTGTTTACTGGCAGGGCACTTGTTGTGGGACAGGTAGAACAAGTCAGGCTTTCCGGAGGCGACCAACTAAAGGAAACGGGTTCGTTTGCTATGGCATTTAGTACAGTGCTGTAACCCAAATCCACTTCCTTATCTGGTTCTGCCTGCACGATTAATTCCGTGGGCTGCGTTATTGTTATTAAAACTTCTTCTATACAATTATTTTCATCACGTACACCTATGGTATAATCTCCCGACGGCAAGTCGGTGAAAAATCCTTCGGGTTGATATTCCCCAAAATCAATATTGTATTCATAAGGAGGCGTTCCACCCAAACCCTCAAAAGAAACTTCCCCCGTGGCATCTCCAAAACACACGACATCTAATATATCAATATTATCTATACTCAATTCCGGTGGTTCTGTTATAATAAAATCTTCTGTATGTGTACAACCATTTCCATCCAATACCACAACGTTATAATTGCCTGGAACGAGGTTTTGCACCAGCGAATCCGTATCCGTGAGCCCACTCCACTGATAACTGTAATTCCCGACACCGCCATAAGGGATCACCGCGGCCCATCCATCGCCCGCACTAAAACAACTTACATTTTCATATATTAAATCAAAATCAACTGAATCGGGTTGGGCGACATCAATTGTAAATGTCCCGTAGCAGAAATTCGCATCACGAGCGACGACAGTAATGATCGTATCACACAAACCAGTGGCGGTATTATTACCTAAAACAAATCCCCCACCCCAATCAAATTCGTAGGGCGGCAATCCATTGGCGATAGTCAGATTTATAGCTCCGTCACAATCCCCATAGCAAGTCGGTGGTGTCATAAATATTAAGGTAGAATCCAGTTCCAATTCCAGTTCCCTCACTTCGATGGTGCGCATTTGCAAACAGCCATTTCCATCCCGAATCGTCACATCGTAAAAACCAATAGGAATATTTTGAATATTATTTATTGCATTAAAACCACTTCCCCAGTCATATTCATAAGGCGGAATACCTCCGCTGACATTTAAGAAAATAGCTCCGTCCATTCCACCGTTACAGGTAGGTTTTGTTATCGTCCAGTCGATGAGTATTTCCGGGGGACTTTGGATTTCTATTGGAATAATTGTATCACATTCGTAGTTATCTGTAATTGTAACTTCGTAAATGCCCACGCCCAGATTATTGACATCCTGTGTTGCTGCATTATTACTCCAATTATATGTAAAAGGAGGATATGCTCCGCTTACTTCCAAATCAATCGCTCCGGTATTCGCATCATAACAAGCTAAATCTGTGGTTTGAAAATCCACTTCCATCGGGAATAAATGACAGCAGGGATCAACTTCTATATTTTGAACTTCCGTAACGATACAACCCAGATCTGTTTCTACTGTCAAGGTTATAGCTTGGGTTCCCAGTTCACTATACATTACCTGATGCGGGCCTTCTCCGGTGGCAGTTGATGGCGAAGCATTAGCCCCAAAGTTCCAGGTCCAGTTGGTTATATTTCCAATATTCCCGGGAAAGGAAGAGTTATCTGTTATTGTTACGCTGTTTCCAATACAGGCTGGAATTTGGTCCAATGTAAAATCTGCTTCGGGCCCCTGAATTTCTCCTGAGCCACCAAATTCTATAGAAAATCCATTTCCGGATGAGGTAAAATTATTGACGAGAAGCGCGTAAGCCGTTCCGGCTTGCATCTGAAGGGGTGCGAGAAAATTATTATCTCCCGGATCGCAACCGGGATCTTCATCCAAATCAATTTCAGCGGAAGTCAGACCCGTTGGCCCCATACAGGGACTGGGAAAATCAAAATCTCCCGAAGCCATACAATGAGTCAGTTCTTTCCCCGAGCAATTATCAATACCATTGGGCAAGCGATATATAGCAAAATCCAAATCGTCTTCCGGATTATTTGGAGTAAGTGTAAAAGTTAGCGACCCATTATTTGCTGCCACCCAGGAAAACCAGGTAGAATTGGATTCTGAATTGCCAAACAAACTACCCAAACAAGAACCCGATGCTTCATCCGGATCGGAACCGGCTCCTATCACACTTTGAACGGTAAACGATTCTTTATTACACAATACGGAACTCGTCGGACAATCAGAACCGGGATTGGCAGGCGCATTATAATTATTGATACACAACTGAAAGGTTCCCTGATTATTTCCATCCCCATCTACCCGGATAAAATAAGTCTGACCAATGGCTAATCCTCCTTTGTATATTTCTACGACATTCTGATTAGCAGAGCTGCATTCCTGTTCATTGATAGTTCCGGCGCAGCTTCCGGCATAAAGAGCAACCTCGGGATTATTTAGTGTTCCGTTTCCATTTCCATCATTCCCCACAACGGTTATCGTCACGTCGGTAGCAATGGGCACAAAAGAAAACCATACATCATCATTAGCATTGGTAAAACAGGTTGGCGGACCAAAACCAGAAGCCGTTGCTCCGGCGTTGGTAAATTGCTGCGGCTGGGAACACCAGTTTTGAATGGTGGAAATGGGCGTTGCGGAATTGCAGTCGTCATTGGCAGGTTGAGCAAAGACCCATACCGGACTTCCAAGTAAAAAAATAAGAGATATGTATTTTATCATATTATCAGAATAATCGTTCACAAGATACGGGTATTGTATAAAACGATTGCAAGCAGATTCCGGTATGTTAAAATTACCAATCTGTCTGTTTTGTTACAATGCATTTATAAAATACAACCCCGTTTATAAACGGTACAACAATTAAAGAGAAATCGTTGTCTGAAACCCCGGACTTTAACAATAGTTTAATAAACATTCTAATAAAAAAAACCGCTCTGATATACAAAGCGGTTTTTCCATATAAAATA
>JAHDCK010000273.1 GCA_020629915.1 Saprospiraceae bacterium | reverse complement strand
GAGGCTTTTTAACGAAGAATAAATTAAAAAGTCGTTCAAAGTATTATAAATTTTATTATGGCCGGTTACTTAACATCTAAAAAACAAAATGCTTTCCCCCAAATTATGAGTGACGAAAACCAAAGAGGCCTTGGCCGTGAAAAAAAACAAAAACCTTTTTACCTAAAAGGTAAAAATTACCTCCTTGCTATTGGCATTGACAATTACGAGCATTGCCCAAAACTTTTTAATGCCGTCAGCGATGCTAAAAGTTTTGTCAAACTACTCACCGAAAAATACCAGTTTGAATCCGGTAATATTGCTGAAATATATAATGAAGAAGCCACCCGAAAAAATATCATCCAGGCTCTGGATAAAATGGTGGACAAGGTAACACCCGAAGATAATCTCCTGATTTATTTTTCCGGCCACGGAGAATACGACGAGCGATTGGATGAAGGTTACTGGATTCCGGTGACAGCAGAAGTAGGGGCAATTGACTATTATATATCAAATAGTAGTATAATAAAATTTATAAAAGCAATAAAAAGTCATCACACTTTGATGATCGTTGATTCCTGTTTTTCTGGAAGTTTGTTTGCAGAGCGAAGCCTGGGCGGAGAGAAACGGCAGGAAAATATTCCCTCGCGCTGGATGCTGACTTCGGGGCGCAAGGAACCCGTGAGCGATGGCAAACCAGGGGATAGTAGTCCATTTGCCGAGAATATTTTATATTTTTTAAAAGAAAATGTAACTTCCGGATTGGCGATTGGTAGATTGATCGATGATGTGATCAATGCGACGGCAAGTAATGCCAAACAAATCCCCAGAGGGGAACCACTTCAGGATGTCGGACATAAGGGTGGACAGTTTTTCTTTCACCTGAAAAAGAACGAACCGGCAGATTGGGCACTGGCAAAAGAAACTAATACCATTGCCGGATATCACCATTACCTCGATAAATATCCGGATGGAAAACATATAAAAGAAGCAAATGTAATCATTGAGGAATTGCAGGAAGAGAGACTTTGGGTTAAAGTTCGGGAAGAAAATTCCATACAGGCTTACTACAATTATCGTCAGGAATATCCAAATGGAAAATATATAGAAAAAGCAGTTGAGTCTATTGCTGTTTTGGAAGAGGATGAAATTTGGGCCTCGGCCAAAAAGAGAAATATCATCAGCGGCTACGATGATTATCTGGCAAAATATCCCGAAGGAAAATATGTGAAAGAAGCCAATTCGTTAGTCACTTCCCTGTTGGCTCAGTCAGGCGATCTGGTGAAGCCTGTTGAAAGAAGAGATACGACTGAAACGGACGATCCTGCTCCGGTGCGTACCGTAGTAAAAGAAGTAGACAATTCTAAAAAATGGAAATATATCATTGGTGGCGTTTTGGCGGGCATCGTTTTGATTTTTGGTTTGATTAGATTTTTTGGATTTCATCCGGATCACGATGATCACGGCGCCGCTGGAAACAACGGAAAACTATTTATGGATGTGCAGCAATTGGAAGATAAACTGGATATCGAAATGAAAGGAGGAGAGCCACCATATTGCTTAAAATTATATAGGGGTTCTGTTGTTATAATTTCAGAAGAAAAAATCCGTAGATCTACCTTTGAGATTCCAACCAAAAAATTCAAAGACCAACCTGGAACCTACAGATTGGAATTGATGGATAATAAAAAGGAATATTTAAATGAAAATATTGTAATCCGACCTGGCAATTCAAGCCAGCCAAATCCAGATCGACCTCAGCCCAAACAGATATATCCCGAAACCGTTTTTATCCGGGGCGGAGAATTTAAAATGGGATGCACAGCTAAACAATCCGGATTTTGCAAGGACTCAGAAAAGCCGGTTCATAAAGTTAAAGTAGCGAGTTTTAATATAGGAAAATATGAAATAACTAATGAAGAATACGCCTTGTTTTTAAATTCAGTAAAAACCCATAAGAAAAGTGGTTTTACATTTATTGATATTGATAGTGAATTATGTCGTATAAAAAAATCTGGTAATATTTATACTGTAAAATCAGGTTATGAGCGACATCCCGTTACTTGGGTGAGCTGGCATGGAGCGCAAGCTTATTGTAGCTGGCTGACAGAAAAAACCGGGACAAAATATCAATTGCCTTCGGAGTCCCAATGGGAATTCGTTGCGAGGGGGGCGAGTAAGGAAAGACCATCGAGATACAGTGGCGGGGATTACATTGACGGGTTGGCCTGGTTTGATAAAAATGGGAATAAGGATACGCATCCCGTAGGTAAAAAAAGACCCAATGAAATAGGCGTTCATGATTTGAGTGGAAATGTTTTTGAGTGGTGCCGGGATTATTATGATAGTTATTTTTATAAGAAAAAATCAAAAAATAAAATTACAGAAAATAAAACAGCTTCACCTACCCGATCTCTTCGGGGTGGCTCGTACTTCAATAAAGAAGACTTTGCCAGAGTAACTTTCCGTACCGGAGAGAAACCGGAACTGATGGATCAGCACATTGGATTTAGAGTGGTATCAGCTGTTAAGTAATTCTAAAAAGTATTTAATTAAAATATGAATATAAAAAATAAAATTAAATCCCTCGCAGATAAATATCAGGGAGAAGCCATTGCCAATCGCAGGCACATTCACGCCAATCCGGAGTTGTCTTTTCAGGAAATAGAAACGGGAAAATACATCTCTGAAAAATTATCAGAGATGAAAATTCCACACGAACACGGTGTAGCAGACAATGGCGTGGTGGGATTGATCGAAGGAAAAAATCCTTCCAAAAAAGTCGTTGCCCTTCGGGCAGATATTGATGCGTTGCCCATAGAGGAGGCTAATGATGTGCCTTACAAATCCACTAAGCCGGGCATCATGCACGCTTGTGGTCACGATGTACATACAGCTTCTTTGCTGGGAGCTGCGAAGATATTAAACGAAATTAAATCTGATTTTGAAGGAACAGTGAAGTTGATTTTTCAGCCGGCGGAAGAGCGATTACCTGGTGGAGCGTCCATCATGATCAAGGAAGGCGTGCTTGAAAATCCTAAGCCGGTTTCTATAATCGGGCAGCATGTGCATCCGCCACTCGCCGCCGGGAAGATCGGATTGTGTCCCGGATTTTATATGGCATCGGCGGATGAAATTTACGTGAGCGTAAAAGGGCAGGGCGGACACGGAGCGATTCCTCAAGATTGTATTGATCCAATTGTTATATGTTCTAATATAATAGTTGCCTTGCAACAAATCGTCAGCCGCCGGGCGAATCCCACTTTGCCAACGGTTCTCACATTAGGGAAAATTAATTCCGTTGGTGGTTCTACAAACGTCATTCCCAACGAAGTGAAACTCGAAGGTACTTTCCGAACCTTTGATGAGGAGTGGAGAACCGAAGCCCATCGGCAGATGAAAAAAATGGCGGAAGGCATGGCGGAAGCGATGGGTGGTTCCTGTACATTTGACATTCATCGCGGTTATCCTTCTTTGTTTAATAATGAAAATTTAACCCATAAGATAAAAAACAATGCGATTGATTTCCTTGGATCGGATAACGTCGTAGATTTGCCAATTAGAATGACGGCGGAAGATTTTGCGTATTACTCCCAGCAAATGCCGGCTTGTTTTTATCGGCTCGGTACAGGCAATATCGCCAAAGGTATTACCTCTCCCGTTCATACGAATACTTTTGATATAGACGAAAGTGCTATGGAACTGAGCATTGGTTTGATGGCCTGGTTGACGGTTAAGGAATTAGAGGAAAATTAAAAAAATGACCCAGAGTTTTTGTGTCAGGTGTTCCACCTGATACTAGTAACAGGCAGGATTATCTAATAAAAATAATATGCGTTATTTTGTCGAATTGGTCTACAACGGAACCCGCTTCAACGGTTGGCAAATCCAGCCCAATGCCCCTTCCGTGCAGCAAACCATCGAAGAAGCCTTTTCCCTTTTACTCCGAACGCCCATTAGTATAACGGGATGCGGAAGGACGGACACCGGCGTACATGCCAGCCAGTATTTTATGCACTTTGATTTTGAGGGAGAATTTCCAAAAGCCTTTTTAAAACGAATAAATAAATATATTGGAAATGATATTGTATTTAAAAGTCTGGGGAAAGTGCCGGATGATTTACACGCTCGTTTTAATGCAACAAAACGCAGTTATACTTACTTTATAATATTAGAAAAAAATCCCTTTAAAACGGAAACGGCATTTCATTTTCCCTTTGGGGATTCCCTTGATTTTAAAAAAACACAGGAAGCGGCTCAACTGCTTTTACAATACGATGATTTTTTTCCATTTTGTAAAACACATTCCGATGCCAAGACGATGCAATGCGATCTGATGCGTTCGGAATGGGTGCAAGACAAAAATAATTTAACTTTTCATATATCTGCTAATCGATTTCTTCGGGGAATGGTGCGTCTTATCGTAGGAGCCTGCCTGAATGTCGGATTAGGAAAAATAACATTGGAAGATTTAAAATATGCAATGGATAATCAGGTAACGTTGAAGAAGAGTTATAGCGTGCCGCCGCAGGGATTGTTTTTGTCTGGGGTGGAATATGGAAGCTACTCCTCTGAAGGTTTAGGATTTTTAGAGGAGTAGCCGGGCTAAATCTAATACGCCCAAATCCTCAACCCAATTACGCCAAAATAAATAAAATAAACCAATAAGAAAATACTTAATGCAGCAAGCACCGTCATGAATATTTTCATTAAAACAGGTTGTTTTGTAATATTTTTAAAATAATAATAACTTCCCAGCATAACAAAGATGGCATATAAGATTGTAGAAGTCGTAAAAACAATATTCGGCAAATTTACTTGAGCTACCTCAGCAAAGTGAGAGATATTCATTTGGAAAAAAATCGTTCCCAAAAGCAACGTCACCGGGGCCAGGCCAAAGAAAAACAAATCCTTCAACGTCGGAATACTTTTGAGTTTGCCTCTCCATTTGAATATCCCTAAAATGATCCAAAGGATAAAACTAAAAACTCCTAATATAAAAGATCCGGCAAAACTGTAAGAAGTCAGATAAGTCAAAAACCCATTTTGCTTTTCGTGGAAACCATCTCCGGTATTATTTATAAATATATTATCTTTTTGAAACAAGTGAGTTGGAATCGTTTCATCTTTCTTTCTAAAAGAATGGGAAGAAACGGGAAGCAGTGCGGTTGTTTCTGATGAAAATATTTTTGAATAATATAAAGTATCTTTATCTGCAAACACCTTCACCGGATCAAAAATATTACTAATAAACGCCATCATTTGATTCCGTGGGTTCGTCATTTTATAAACGCCCTCAAACTGCCTGAGTTGCTCCGGTGTCATTTTATACACCTCCGGCGTTTTCTCCTTGAGGTCTTCCAAACCAAAATATTCAAAACACAACTTTCTGACCTTTGACCCAACCCCGCCGGTCATATTATTATACGAATAAAAAATTCCAAAATCTTTCTCCCGGTTAAAAATATAGTTCGACAAAAATCCATCAATCCCTCCGGCATGTCCCTTTAATAAAACGCCTTCTCTGGAATCTACGATACAGCCCGAAGCATACCCATAAGGATAACCATTACGAGCAATGAGCGTGCTGGATGGTTTTTCCATTTGCTCTAACATAATTTTTGAAAATATATTAATAGAATCTTTTGTGCCGTAATTGAGTAGCACCTGCATAAAATGCGCCATGTCTCCGGAAGAGGCGTTGAGCATCCCGGCCGGGCGCAGGGCAATTTCAAATGCCTCTACTAATTTCCCGTCGCTTTTGTAGGCTTTGGATAATCTTTTCAGGGTTGCGTCATCAAATTTGAGCGAGGCATTTTTCATGCCGCAGGGTCGGAGTATTTTTTCCGTTACATAGTCTTCATAAGATTGCCCGGAAATTTTTTCTATAATAAAACCTAAAATACCATAACCGGGATTGGAGTAGGAATGCTTGAGGCCGGGTTGCCAGCGACAGGTGCGGGAGCGTGGATTGATTTTTAAAATTTCCGACATGGGCGTACCGGGTTTATCAAAATTATAAAACTCATTGAAGTGCATATCATCAAATCCGGCCGTGTGTTCCAGCAGGTGGATGATCCGAACGGGATGCTTGTCCGCCCATTGATTTTGAAATTCCAGTTCCGGCAATACATCTTTCAGTTTGTCATTGACAGATAGTTTTCCCTCCGCTTCCAATTGCAAAATCCCCAAGGCAATAAAACTCTTCGTTACCGACCCGACCCGAAAAAGCGTTTCATGAGTAACCGGCGTTTGGGTGGTGGTATCTGAAAATCCTATTCCACCCATAAAATGAATAGAATCTTTTTGCACCAAGGCCAGCGAAAGCCCTTTCACTTTTTTATCTGCTAGTATTTTTTGAATACTATCTTTTAGAATGTCTAATTTGATTTGAGCTTGAATGCTTGTAGAGTATATTAAAATAAAAAGAATAGGTAATAAAATCTTTTTCATTGTTCCTGAGTTTTGTAGAAAGAATGGAAGTAGGACGATGAGAGGGAAAAATTAGTTACAGGGTTTCTATGAAATTGGGGATTTGAATTATCAAGGGTAGGTTCTGGTCGATTAATAAACAAAAAAAAGCCCTGCATTTTCATGCAAGGCTTTTCATTTTACTCGTGGGCGATGAAGGATT
>JAHDCK010000272.1 GCA_020629915.1 Saprospiraceae bacterium | reverse complement strand
TTCTAAAAAGGAGGGTAAAGAAGAGATGATTTTGAAGAGTAACTGAGTGGAAAGAAAAATCTTGCTTATATAAGTTATGCTAATACATGGTTGGGGTTACCATTAAAACTCAATGAGTTCTAACTATGGATTTGGTATTACAACCAAATTAGACATGCTCTAATAGTGTTGTTCAGAAATAAGGATTTATATTGTATTCTGTTCGGTCAAAATTTTCCCCTATTCTTTACTTCCATCTCTCAAGAAGTCATCATAAGTAAATTGTATATAATAAATACTACCAATATTTGGGCCTCCATATATCATTTTATACTCTTTATTAAGCAGGTTCGAGCCACCGATTTTCAAGGTGCTTCCCCAGGAAGGTATTCGATAAAGCAAGGCAGCATCTAAAACATCGAAGGAAGAAATTTCTCCCTCCCCAAACGGAGATTGCCAGGTGTAAGCATCTGACCAGCTATACTGAACAGAATAACCCAGATTTTTCCATAGATTGTTATTGCCGGTAAGTATATTTAAACGATGCCTGGGGGTATTAAAGGAAGGTAAAAAGCCAGGATTATTTTGAGTGGCATCTGCAACTTCCGCCTCCAGGTAAGAATAGTTTAAGCCTAAGTTATATCCATTTTTTTGATATTGGATTCCAATACTTCCTCCGTATGCCGTAATAATATCAGATATATTCGTATAAATAGAAAATATACTTTGAGCCTCAGGGCTAAAAGTGTTGATTCGAGTGACAAAATTTTCATACTGGCTGTAGTGTCCGTGCATATCCAAAAGAAACCCATCAGTGAGGCGGGCTTTGTACCCCAACTCGTAAGATGTAATTTTTTCAGGTTGTAAATAATTGAGCTGAGCAGGAACTAAGTCTGCCGGATTTCCCGTCTGGCTAAATTGGAGGAAAGAACCCACCGTAACAAGATTGTTAAAAAGGGTCTCTCCCGGAACAATCCCTGCCGGGCCATTCACAGAAAAATTTTGGATGTTCTTCTGCGTTCCACCCAGCAAATAAGTACTGGGAAATCCTCCAAGGGATAATGCAATAAAGGATTCCTGGGAAGCAGGATTTCTAAAACCTGTTTGATACGACAAACGAATGCGGTGTTGCTTTTTTTGTCCGGCAGCTATGGTCATAGAAGCTCTTGGAGAAAACTGACCCTCGTAATTTTCATTTTTGTCATATCGAATAGAAGCTCTTAAATGAAAATGTTCGTTCATCAACTTTTTTCCGGCTTGAAGAAATCCGCCATATTCATTGATTCCAATTGGTGCATTAAATCCATTGGGGCCATCATTAAAAAGTTGACCTTCAGAATCGAGGTTGTATCTTCTAAAACTCCCTCCAAGTAAAATATCTGCAAAATTAATCCATTTATTAAAATTATATTTAAAATCAGCATGAACCATGCTGGTGTTGTCCACAAATTTTGATCCCCCGGTTGTTAAGTCAGAATTGTTACGGGTATTTTCCAGAAGCTGTTGGAAGACAGGGCTGGCAGCACCCGGTATATCCCGGTCAGCGTATTGTCTGGCCGCCTGATGATCCCCCGGTGTTACTTCAGCAATTTCACCCCGAAAAGCCGCTCCGTATTCCTGTCCCCATAGTCCTGAGGACTTTAATCCTTCCTGAATAAAACTGCCTGTGCCTAACATAGCATAAGAGTCATTGGCATTTTCAAGGGAATAATACGTTTTTATATCGAAGCTTTCCCCCTCCAGCCGAAGCCGGTGTAGTTGATATTGGATATTATCAAATGGATAAATAGTCGTATGTCTTAAAATGGCATCTGTTTGAGAGAACTGACCGAAATAACTGATCGTTGTTTCATCATTCCATTTATATTCCAGCGTTCCGTTTATATTATAATTATTAATTTTATAATCAATAATATCTTTTTCCGCAATTCCTGACCGATTAATGAGTGCCGTATCTCCACCGAGGTTCACTGGAACCTGAACTTCGTCTCCGTAAATATTTACCGCATTGAAGTTGGGATGTGTGCGGGGCAGCGCCAGGAGTGTTTCTTTTTGACTGACAAGATTATTTGTAATATGATAACTTTCGTCATTAGCGCCCCAATCGGTAGCCGTCAGGAAAGAAGCATTTATTTTATAAGCAAATTTATCATTGATATGTTGTGCCCATCGAATATTGGCTTCTACAAGAGGATTAGTTCCCGTTGCATCCTGTACCGTGAACCCGGTTTTGACTGAGGCACTTAGGCCCGGATAACTAAAAGGGCTTTTGGATTGTATATTTAAAACTCCATTGAAAGCATTGGGTCCGAAGAGGGCAGAGCTGGCTCCGGGGACAACTTCCAAACTGCGAATATCCAAATCAGAATGAATGGCAACACTGCTGATAGAATAATTTAACCCGGGCGCATTTAATTCCGTTTCATCCAGAAGGTGAATAAAACGCCAGTTTTGAGCATCGGCAAATCCACGTGTATTAACCGACTTGAAGGAAAGGCTGCTTTGATTCACCTGAACGCCCTGAAGGGAAGATAAAGACTGGTACACTTCCCCTGAAGGATGATTCGCGATATCCTTCAGTTTTAATTTGTGTATGGTAACTGGTGAGTCCATATATTGCTCTTCTACCCGGGAAGCCGTTACCACAACTTCGTCGCCCAAAATAGAAAAATCTCCACCTAGCGAAACGAGAAAGGTTTGTTCATCCTCTGTTACTTCGATTTCCCAAACCTCAAATCCAGGCATTTTTACCTTGAGTATAAACGGATAGGGAATTTCAGTTTCCAGGCGAAAGGCCCCATTTTGATCCGTAACAACACCCTCAATTGTACCTTTTACAGAAACAATTGCCCCAATGATAGTTTCGCCATTGGAGCCATCAATGACCGTTCCCATTACGACGTTTTGAGCCAGTACTGAAGTAGTCAAAAGAAAAGAAAGGAATATTAGGTATATGTTTTTCATATAATGTAAAATAGAATACTAAAAAAAGGTGGGGAGGGGCAGCTAGTATAATGGAGCATTGGTTAGGGGATACTTCATTGCAACTATCATCATATCTGGAACAGGCGCCTAATATCACAAAATTTAATGACTTCTTCCTTATTTTTTAATAAAAATAATTCCCATTCACGGAAAACTGGAAATAGGGGCGGGGAGGACGGATTTTTTGATCAGGATCATAGAGAAAAGGCTTGCCTTCGCTATCCAGCATAGGGAAGTGGACATTGCGAACCGTCGTCCATTTTTCAGGGATGAAATACATATCGTGGATGATGCGGTTTTGAATGACATTGCGGACTTGCTCGGCATCTACTCCTGCCCCAATAGTCAGCACTTGTTGAAAGGGTAACATTTTATAAACCTGTACGCCGAGGATTCCGTGAGAATAGTTACCATAAACGGCTTTTGATAAATCCTTGTATCCCCATCTTGCCGGATATTCCGAATCCATTACAAACCGGGCTTCCATATCCATGCTGTCGCCATGCCAAAAGGCCGAGTGAATTGTCCACAACCAATCCCGGTGACGATACCCAATAAAAAAACCACCCGTACGGAATTTGTCTACCCCTATCTTATTGGCAAAGAGATCATTTTCTGTATAAAAGTAAAATTTGCCGACCTGAAATCCAATTGTTCCGGAAGATTGAGAGGTGACCATATTGTCGCGATAAAATTGAACGCTGTAGGAAAGGCTGTATTTCTTTTTTGTTTGATTAAAAAAAGGAAATATAAATCCTTTTTCGGTTGGAATGTCCGGGCCAAATGCACCCGTAGCCCCCAGGGAAAAAATCCACTCCTTGCTGCTTCTCTGTGGGCCAAAACTGCTATAATTAAAATGGTAGCGAATTTCTCCATTGACCTGGGCGTGATTGTTTAAAACAAATCCTCCGGCCATAATTCCGATGCGGTTGACCGGCATCCCCCAGGAATATACAATACCGGCCCGTCCTCCTAATTCCAGACCAGAAGGTAGAGATTGAGCGGCAGAGGAAAATTTTAATAAAAAAATTAAAAATATGATAAAGCCAATTCTCATTTTCTAAACTGCCGGATGTAAGCTCTGGGGAATCCGTGATGTTTGAGTTCTTCAAGGGCACCATCGAGGCTGGCCACGGCAGTGAATTCATCATAAAATCCAAGAAGGACATGATAACTGCCTTTTTTATATTGGAGATAAACATTTTCAAAGCCATCCAGTTTATACATTTTTATCTTGCGATTATACGAAACTAATTGAATCGTATATAATTTATTGGGGCCATCTCCTTTTAGTAAGGTGTAATCATCTCTTTCCAAAAAGGCATTTTTAAAGCCGCGGCCTTTAACTCTGTCCAGGATTCTTTTTGCGGTAGAATATCCTAGATATTTTCCTATATAAATTCTGGAAATGCCTTTTTTTCTTTCTTTGTCATAAGCAATGCTATTGGTATAAAACAATCCCAAATCTCTTAGCTTGTGGTATTTTTCAAAATCTAAATCGCCGGAAGTAGCTTCCAGCTGAATTTGATAAATACACCACTCGCAGTTGGTTTGAGAAAAAGCATTCCAACCCAAAAACAGAAAAAAAACAATTAAAATATTTTTTATAATATAATTCATAGTACATTCTAAATATTCAAATCCTTAAAGTATTGAATTTTACGTATATAAAAATCCCAGACGATACTCCCGGAGTAAACGCCTCGCTTGTTGGGTTTAAAAATACTTACTTTTTCTATGTTATCCCGAATAGCCAGGCGTTTTTTTATGATAGAAGGGAAATTTAAAAAGACATACCAGTGCGCCCGAATGACGGCCCAGATGTCCGCAAATTTTCCTTCTGACAGGAAAAGCACACCAGCTAATCCATCCATCACCAGCCGAACGGGAAACAACCAAAGTAGCTTTCGCTTGCTTTCATTCTTGAGAAGTGTAACTAAATTATTCCTAAAATTCAAATAGGTTTTCTTTGGATTTGTGGGAGGCAGCGTTCCTCCACCAACGTGATAAACCACCGATTGAGGGACGACTTTTATTCGGAATCCTGCCCGACGCAATCGCCAGCACAATTCAATTTCTTCCATGTGAGCAAAGTAGTCCGGGTCGAGTCCGCCGATTTGGTGAAAGAGTTTTGCACGCACAAACATTGCTGCGCCCGTCGCCCAAAAAATATCGGCTACATCATCGTATTGCCCGGTGTCTTCTTCCAGTTGATTGATGATGCGCCCCCGGCAAAAGGGATAACCGAGCGTATCCATCCATCCGCCCGCTCCTCCGGCGTGCTCGAATAAATGCGGCTCGCGATGGGAGCGAATTTTGGGTTGGCAGGCGGCAATGGTTTTATCTTTTTCCATGCGTTCGATGATGGGTTCCAGCCAGCCGGGGGTGACTTCCACATCGGAATTGAGCAAAACGTAGTAATCGGCTTCTACTTTTTTGAGGGCTTCGTTGTAGCCTTTGGCAAAGCCATGATTTTCCATTAATATTAAAATATCAATTTTGTTTTCGTAATGCTCAATGAGAAAAGGGAGGGAATCATCTGTGGATTTATTGTCGGCTACGATAATTTTCAGGTTGGAATAAGTGCTGCTGAGGACAGACGGTAAAAACTTTTCGAGGTAGTTTTTACCGTTGTAATTTAAAATCACAACTGCAACACTTGGGAGATTCATATATTTTATCTCAAAATTTTAATGGTATCAATTTTATCCTGCTTCAACTGAGCAGACAATTCTTCGAGGTTTTTAAATTGCTTGTCACCCCGGATATAATCAATAAATTTTATTTTAATTATTTTATTATAAATATCCTGATTAAAATCAAATATATTTACTTCAATCATTTGATTATTGTATTTCGGCAAAGTCGGACGATTTCCAATATACAACATTCCATCGTATTCCTTGGTTTCGATTTTTACTTTTACCGCATAAATCCCAACCGAAGGAATGAGTTTCTCTTTTTCAAAAACAGTAATATTAGCAGTCGGATATCCAATCTTGCGACCGATGCGCTGCCCTTCTACCACCTTCCCGGTCAGCGCAAATGGACGACCTAAATATTCTCCTGCTTTTTTGACATCTCCCTGCTGAAGAGCTTTTCTTATCTTAGTAGAACTTACGGCCATATCCGAAATGTGTTGCGCCGGAATTTCTTCTACTATAAAATTGTGTTTTTCTGTATATTTTTTTAGAAAATTTATGTTTCCTTTCCTACTGTTGCCAAACTTGTGATCGTAGCCAATAACAACACAACGCGGGTGGAATTTTTTTATTAGAAATTGTTCAATGTATTCTTCGGGTGATTGTTGGGCAAAGGCTTTAGTGAAGGGAATGATGACGAGGTGATCTACGCCGATGGCTGCGAGGGAGTCCGCTTTTTCCTGGATGGTATTGAGTAGTTGGAGTTGGTTGTTTTTGGGTTGGAGGACGAGGCGGGGATGAGGGTGGAAAGTGAGGAGTACGCTTTCGCCGTCGTATTCTTCAGCCAGATTTTTTACCCGTTCGATGATTTTGCGGTGGCCGGCATGTACGCCGTCGAAGGAACCAATCGTCAGGACGGCGTTTTTGAAGGAGGGCAGATTATCCGGGTCGTAGTGTACGGTCAAATCAGATGAAATTTTTATTGGGGTAAAATTACTCTTGCTTCTTGGACAATTTTATTTGTTAAGGGTTTTCTA